>CALADT010000100.1 GCA_937890655.1 uncultured Mucispirillum sp.
CTCTTTTAGTTTAGCTTCCACCTGTATAGCCATTTGACGAAGAAATTCAGGGTCCATTTTTTCAGGGTTATTATCACTAGAATAGCAAAAATTTTCAGGTAATGACTTTCCAGATATTTTTTTATTATCAATATCCCAGTTAATAAATTCAGGCATAATCCTATAATGGTCTTGAAATTCTAGAGTATGCCTTGCATCATCACTAGGAATCATTACTTCGTGCATTTTTTCTCCAGGCCTTATGCCTATATCTTCTATTTCACAATTAGGTGCAATTATTTTTGCAAAATCTTCCATAGAAATTGATGGAATTTTTGGAACAAATATTTCACCACCTGCCATTTCTTCAAAGGCTTTTATAACAAGTTCAATAGCTTTATCAATAGTTATCCAAAACCTAGTCATTTCCCTGTGGGTAATAGTTATTTTACCTTTTGCTTTTTGCTCTAAAAATAAAGGTAATACAGAGCCTCTACTTCCAAGCACATTACCATATCTTACAACGCTAAATTTTGTAACTCTGCCACCTGCATAAGAGTTACCTGCAACAAATAATTTATCACTTGCAAGTTTTGTAGCACCATATAAATTAATAGGGTTTGCTGCTTTATCCGTAGATAATGCCACAACTTTTTTAACACCAGCATCAATAGCTGCTTCTATAACATTTTCAGCCCCTAAAATATTTGTTTTAATAGCTTCAAATGGGTTATATTCTGCTGCAACCACTTGTTTTGAAGCAGCAGCATGAACAATATAATCTACCCCATAAAAGGCTCTGTTTAATCTATCTCTATCTCTTACATCTCCTATAAAAAAACGTAAATGAGGAATATCTCTATAAGCCCGTTCCATTTCATATTGTTTAAACTCATCTCTGGAGAATATAATTATTTTATTAGGTTGATATTTTTTGGCAACATATTTTACAAATTGCTTACCAAAAGTTCCTGTGCCACCTGTTATTAAAATATTTTTTCCATTAAACATTATGCTTCTCCAAAATTAATTTTCTATAACTGAAATAACATGCTTATAGCTACAAATTTTTTCTCGTAATAAATGGGCCTGTTGTTTACTTGAAACCATAACAACAAAATCCATTTTAGAAGTGCCATCCCCATAGTTTTTAGCACTCATTTCATAAATATTTAAACCCATATCTTTTATAATGGTTGAAATCTCCACAAATACCCCTGGAATATCCTCTAAAATAGTTTTAAATTTAAGAGGCATACTAACTTTATTGGAGCTATCCCATTCCACATCCACAATTCTGTCTTGGTTATCCTGCATTCTTGTAATATTTATACAGTCTGCTTTATGGACAATAATTCCTCTGCCTGTGGAAACATACCCTTTTATATTATCCCCTGGAATAGGGTTACAACAGCGTGCTGTTTTAATCATCATATTATCAACACCACTAATTTTAAAAGGTTCTGTTTTTCTTTTTACTTTCTCTTTTACTTCTATTTCTTCTTCTTTTATATCCGGTGTAAAAATATGTAGCAATTTTCTTGCCGATATTTGCCCAAATCCAACATGGATAATAAGTTCATCAAGATTATGAAGAGAATATTTATCAAGCATTTTTTTCAAGTTTTGGTCATTTGATATAATTTCTTCAAAATCAAGCCCTGCTTTTTTAAACTCTTTATTTAAAAGTTCTTTTCCTGTTAGCACAGCTTTTTCAGAATCTTTTTTCCTTAAATATGCACTAATTCTTGAATGTGCTCTATTTGTTTTAACAATATTAAGCCAATCTTTTCTAGGCTCTTGAGTTTGTGAAGTTAATATTTCAACTTTATCTCCACTATTTAGTTTTGCTTTAAGTGGGGCAATTCTACCATTAATTTTAGCACCAACACAAGTATGGCCTACTTGTGAGTGGATAGCATAGGCAAAATCAATAGGGGTAGAACCTTCTGGCAATTCTATAACGTGGCCGTGAGGTGTAAAAACAAAAATCTGTTCCTGAAAAACGTCTTCTTTTATGGCGTTTACAAACTCAGTAGGTGGTTTTTCTTTATTATCATCATCTAAAGCACGTCTAAGCCATACAAACTGTTTATCTTCTTTAGGGTTAAATATTCTTCCTTCTTTATATGCCCAGTGTGCTGCCACACCTTCTTCTGCTATTTGGTGCATTTTTTTTGTTCTTATTTGGAATTCCACCATCATTCCACCAGGCCCCATAACAGTAGTATGGATAGACTGATACATATTGGCTTTTGGGTTAGCAATATAATCTTTAATTCTATGGGGAATAGGGGTCCAAAGGGAATGGATAATACCTAAAGCTGAATAGCAGTCTGATTTATTTTCTACAATTACTCTTAAAGCTAATAAATCAAATATATCTTCAAAGGCAGTGCCTTTTTTTATAATTTTAGAATATATACTGTAAAAATGTTTTGGTCTGCCTGATATTTCCCCGTGAATATTAGCTTTTTCCAGTGCTAAAGATATAATATCTTTTACTTCTCCTAAATATTCTTCTCGTTCACCACGTTTCATTTTTACTTTTTGGTGTATTTCATAATACATTTCAGGGTTTAATACTCTAAAGGCTCTATCTTCTAGCTCCCATTTTATCCATGCTATCCCCAGCCTGTCTGCAAGTGGTGCATAAATATCCATAGTTTCTTGAGCTATACGCCTTTTTTTGTCTTCCCTTAAACTTTCAATAGTTCGCATATTATGAAGTCTATCTGCTAATTTAATAATAATAACACGAATATCATCACTCATGGAAACAAGCATTTTTCTAAAAGATTCTGCTTGTTTTTCTTCTTTAGATTGAAAAGGGATTTTACTTATTTTAGAAACAGCATCCACAAGGAACGCCACAGGCCTTCCAAACATATCTTCTATTACTTCAAAAGTGGTATCAGTATCTTCAATGGTATCGTGCAAAAGCCCTGCAATAATACAATCCACATCCATTTTCATATCTGCAAGAATATAGGCTACATTTAAAGGGTGGGAAAGGTATGCTTCTCCACTTTGACGCAACTGACCTCTATGTTGTTGTGCTGCATAAACATAGGCAATATTTAATTTATCTATTTGGGCTTCAGGGTTATTTTTTAAAACAGTTTCCTGAATATCCATAAGTCTGATAATTTTCTTTACACTCATAATATTAACCGAATTCAATAATAGCCATTATAAAATGGATTACAAGAAGTATCAAGTAGTTTTATAAAATTACTATGATTTTTTTATATCTTTTAAGTTTAGCTGTATTGTTTTTGTGTTTTTCCAGTTATTATGAACAAGGGTAAAAAGTATATCAAAATTATTGTTTTCAGCTAATAATTTTTCATACTCTTTCATATTGAAACCGATTGCGTCAAATATAACACCATTTTTTTCAAAAAAGCATTTTAAATGGTTATTATCTTTTCCCACAAAAGATTCTTTTTGATATTTTGTAACATTTTTCATATAAAAAACAGGCTCTTTATTATCTTGACCGTATGGTTCTAGTTTTTCTAGCCATTTCATAATATCGCTTGTTATATCTTTTGCTTGTATTTCTGCATCTATATTAATTTCAGGAATAAAGTCATCTTTTGTAAGAGCATTATTTACTACTTCATTAAATCTTTTGCGAAATTCTTCTAAATTTTCTTTTGCTATTTTAACTCCGGCTGCATATTTATGGCCACCAAAGGATATAAGTAAATCAGATAAACTATTTAAGCCATCATATAAATGAAACCCAGGAATACTCCTTGCAGAGCCTTTATAAACTCCGTTATCATCTGTTAAGATAATTGTAGGTCTATAATATTTATCCACCACTCTTGAAGCTACAATCCCTATAACTCCAGGGTGCCAGTTATCAGAAGCAACAACAATACCACCTTCTTTTTCAGCATACCGTTCAATCTCTATTATATCAAAAGTCTGCTGTAAAATTTCTCGTTCTATCATCTGCCTGTATTTATTTTCACTATCTAAATGGCCGGCTAACTGTTTTGCTTCTGCTCTATTTTGTGTAATAAGTAATTTAAGGCTTTTATCAGAGCTTGCCATACGCCCCATAGCATTAATTCGTGGAGCTATTTGAAACCCGATATTATATGTTTTCATTTTATAAGAAGTATTTAACCCTTCTATAACTTTTTTTAGTTCATCTATGCCTATTCTAACATTATCCCCACTCATTAATTCTAAACCGTAACGGACAAAAATTCTATTTTCATCAACTAAAGGCATAACATCAGCAATGGTGCCAAGTGTTACAATATCTAAAAGATTAGCAATATTAGGTGCTTCTTTTTGGAAAAAATTATATTTTCTAAGGGTAAACCGTAAGGCCATAATAACTTTAAAAGCTACTCCCACCCCTGCAAGAGTTTTGTTAGGGTATGTATCATCTGCACGCATAGGGTTAATCATAGCATAAGCTGCAACAGGCAACTGGCTTGCAGGCTGGTGGTGGTCTGTAATAATAATATCCATACCTAGTTCATGGGCTTTTAAAACTTCGTCCACTGCACTAATACCACAGTCAACAGTTATAATTAAGTTAGTGCCTTTAGAAGCAATTTCAGTAATGGCATCTTTATTTAACCCATAACCTTCTTCTAGCCTGTTTGGAATATAGTATGAAACATTTGCACCACATTGCATTAAAAATATATACATAATAGCAGTGGCAGTAACTCCATCCACATCGTAATCACCATATATACATATGCTTTCATGCTCCATAACAGCTTTTGCAATACGTTCTGCTGCTCGTTCCATATCTTTTAATTCAAATGGGTTGCGTAGGGCTTTAAGTGAACCTTGTAAAAAAAGTTCTAAATCATCTTTTGTATAAATTCCTTTTTTTACCATAAGTTCAGATATAGGCATAGGGATATTGTTCTCTTGTGCTGTCTTTTTCACAAGACTTTCATCTGCCTTACTGTATTTCCACCTGTATTTAATACTTCTAAAATTATTCGCCATAATAAAATATATATTCATTTTATAAAAAATAAAACAATGTTTTCTCAATTTATCAATATTTTTTACAAAATTTATATAATCATGATTTTTGTAAAGTGCAAAATTAAAACATAAATTCTATTGTCAACCATACATAATTAATTAGTTGACAATCTTTTTTTATAAACTATTATTTAAAAGGGGGTAAATAAATTATGGATTTAAAAGAATGTATTTTGAAAACATTAATAAGAAGTAATGACTATATATCAGGTGAGTATATGGCAAGCCAAAATAATGTTAGTAGAAATGCAGTTTGGAAAGCTATTAATAGTTTAAGAAAGCAGGGTTATGAAATTAATGCAGTGCAGAATAAGGGTTATATATTAGAAGACAGTAATCAGTATTTAGTAGAAAAAATAAAAAGCAAGTTATTATATAACCAGAATGTGGAGTATGTTCCAACGGTTACTTCTACAAATGATTTAGCCTTAGAATACGGTAAAAATAGGAGGGAGGAAGGGACTATTATAATAGCTAATAACCAGACAAAAGGTAGGGGCAGGTATAATAGAGAATTTTTTTCACCTGCAGAAACAGGTATATATTTTTCAATACTATTATACCCTAATATTCATTTTTCTAAGGCGTTATTTATTACTACTTCTGCTGCTGTTGCAGTATGTGGTGCCTTTGAGAAACTTTATGGAATAGATGCACAAATAAAGTGGGTAAATGATATTTTTATAAATAATAAAAAAGTATGTGGCATATTAACGGAGGCACATATTAATATGGAAACTAGTGAGATAGATTATGCTGTATTAGGTATAGGGATTAATTTATTTCAACCAAAAAATAGTTTTCCAGATAGTTTATCTAATATTGCAGGTGCAGTATTTAATATGGATAATCAAGATGATAGTATAAAAATCAATATAGTATCAGAAATAGTAAATAGGTTTTGGGAAAACTATAAAAACCTTGAGAAGACATTGTATTTAAAAGAATATATAGATAGAAGCCTTGTTAAGGGAAAATATGTATTAATAGAGAAAAATAATATAAAAGAAAAAGCGTATGTTTTAGGTATTACTGATGATTTTAAATTATATGTTGAATACGGTGATGGTAAAACAGCATTTTTAGATTCAGGGGAGGTTAGTTTAATTTTATGAAACAAAAAAATATGGCTATATATACGGGTCTTTTTGCAACATTAATTATAATAGGTGCATTTATTAAAATACCTACACCTATAATACCCTTTACTTTACAGTTTTTATTTGTATCGTTATCGGGTTTACTTCTTGGTGCAAAATATGGCAGTTTAAGTGCTTTAATATATGCAGGGTTAGGCCTTGCAGGTATTCCTGTTTTTACAGGTGGTGGTGGCATAACTTATGTATTACAACCTACTTTTGGGTATATTTTAGGTTTTGTGGTATGTTCGTTTATTACAGGGTATCTATCTGAAAAATTAGAAGCTAATATGAAAAATTATATATTATCAGCAGTATCAGGGCTTATAGTTTTGCATATTTTAGGCATACCTTATTATTATTTCATATCACATAATATTATAGAAAATAATTTATCTTTTAATCAGATATTTTTATTTTGTTTTGTTTATACATTTCCTTTTGATTTTTTACTAAGCATACTTGGAGCAAAACTAGCCTTAAGGCTAAAACCACTTTTAAGTAATGGTGAAAAATGATTGATAAAATATATAATAAAATAATAAATAATATTGATATTACCCATAATGAAGCATATTTATTAGAAAAAGCACCTTTAGATAAATTAATAAATTATGCAGATAAAATTAGGGATAAGTATTGCAGTAATGTTTTTGATATATGTTCCATAATAAATGCAAAAAGTGGTAAATGCAGTCAAGATTGTAAATTTTGTGCTCAATCGTCGCATTATAATACGGATATAAAGGAATACCCTTTAAAGGACATAAACGAAATTGTAGAAAATGGACTTTTTATGGCAAAAAAGGGTGTAAAACGATTTTCCATTGTAACATCGGGCAAATCTCTTAATAATAACCAAATAGATACAATATGTAAGGCTGTAAAAACTATTAAGGAGCAATCAGATATTTTAGTATGTGTATCATTAGGTCTTTTATCAAAAGAAAGTTTTGCAAAACTAAAAGAATCTGGTGTGGATAGAATACATAATAATATAGAAACATCAAAAAATTATTTTTCTAATATTTGTTCTACTCATACATTTGAAGATAAGGTATCAGCACTAAAGATAGCTAAAGAAAATGGGTTTTCGTTATGCAGTGGTATTATAATCGGGCTTGGAGAAAGTATAGTAGATAGAATAGATGCAGCGTTTTTTTAAAAGAGTTACATGTGGATTCTGTTCCTATTAATATATTAAATAGTATAAAGGGAACCCCTTTTGAAAATAATGAAAGACTAAGTGAAGAAGAAATATTAAGAACATGTGCTATATTTAGGTTTATTTTACCAAATATATTTTTACGTCTTGCAGGTGGTAGAATTTTATTATCAGATTATGGCAGGAAAGCGTTTATGTCTGGGATTAATGCTGTAATAACAGGTGATATGCTTACAACTTCAGGTATTAATGTGGATAATGATTTAGAAATAATCAAAAATAGTGGTTATATTTTATAAGGTAGTTTTATTATGTCAAAATCTATATTTATTACAGGAACATCAACAGATGTTGGCAAAACATATGTTAGTGCAAATATTATGAAATATTTAATAAATAACGGTTATAAAGCATGTTACTATAAACCTGTTTTAAGTGGTGCTGAAGTAAAAAATAATAGTTTATATGCTGGAGATGTAGAGTATGTAAAAGATGAAAGTGGCATAAAAGAAGATAGCTGTAATATGGTATCATTTTTATACACTAACGCAGTATCTCCTCATTTAGCATCTCAAATGGAGAATAACCTATTTAGAATGGAAAAGGTTATAGAGGACTACCGTATGCTTTCAAAAAAATATGAATATATAGTAATCGAGGGGGCTGGTGGTATAATGTGTCCTTTTAATCATGACGGTTCTATTTTAACGGTAGATATTATAAAAGCCTTAAATACAAATGCTATATTAGTAGCCCCTTTATCTTTAGGTGCTATTAACCATACGCTTTTATCTGTTTATTATATGGAACATGAAAATATAAAAATAAATGGTATTATATTTAATAAGTATGTGCCAAGCCTTATACATGATAACAATATAGAGTTTATAAAAAATTATACTAAAATAAATATTTTATCAATTATAGGAGAAGACGCAAAAAATATTAATATAGATATATCAAAAATATTTATGGTGTAATATGGAAAACCGATATTATGAACAACGTGATTTAAAATATATATGGCACCCTTGTTCCCAAATGAAAGATTACGAGAGCCTTCCACCGATTGTTATAGAAAAAGGAAAAGGGGTATATTTATATGACATTTATGGAAAAGAGTATATAGATATAATAAGTTCATGGTGGGCAAACTTATTAGGCCATAATAATAAAAAAATAAATAGTGCCTTAAAAAAACAGGTTGACAAGTTAGAGCATGTAATTTTTGCAAATTTTTCTCATAAGCCAATTATAGAGTTAAGTGAAAAATTAATTAATATTGCACCGAAAGGCCTAACAAAATGTAATTATTCAGACAATGGTTCATCCAGTATAGAAAGTGCATTAAAACTTAGTTTTCAATACCATATTCAGCAGGGAAGTAAAGATAAAGTTAAATTTATGTGTTTAAGTGGCGGCTATCATGGAGAAACTATTGGAGCATTATCTGTTGGTGCTGTTGATTTATATACGCAAATTTATAAACCTATACTATTAGATACAATCCATATTAAATCACCTGATTGTTATAACTGTCCATTTAATAAAACAAGGTATAATTGTAATACTGAGTGTTTTGTTTATGCAGAAGAACAGTTTGAAAAATACGGAAAAAACACGTGTTCTATTATTATAGAGCCACTACTTCAAGGTAGTGCTGGTATGAAGATTTATCCAAAAGATTATTTAGTAAAATTAAGAGAGATATGTGATTACTATAATGTACATTTAATAGCAGACGAGATAGCCACAGGTTTTGGAAGGACAGGAGAAATGTTTGCGTGTAATCATGCTAATATTACACCAGATATTATGTGTTTATCAAAGGGTTTAACAGGTGGTTATATGCCTATGTCTGTAACATTAACAACAGAAGATATTTATAATACATTTTACGATGATTATAATAAAGGTAAATCGTTTATGCACTCTCACACTTATAGTGGTAACCCACTTGGTGCTTCTTGTGCTAATAAGGTGATTGATATTTTACAAGAAGATGATATAATAAATAAAGCACAAAAGAAAGCAAATTATTTAACAGAGCAATTTAATGAATTATTTTTAAACCATAAAAATGTAGGCGAAATAAGGCATATAGGTTTAATTCATGCGTTAGAGCTTGTGGAAAATAAAGTTACAAAAAAACAGTTTGATACAAATAAACGTATAGGTTATGAAATATATAAGAAAGCCTTAGAAAAAGGATTGATTTTACGTCCATTAGGTAATGTTATATATTTTAATCCACCACTTACTATTACAAAACAACAGCTTAATAAAGCATTAAAAATTGCATATTCATGTATAAATGACATTTTAGGATAGTGTTTATTAAAAGGGGTAAATATATGGAAAATAAAGAAAAAGATAAAATAAAAGAAGATGAAAAAATAGATAATTCATTATGTAAAGACGGGGTATGCAAACCTGTTTATGATTATATAAGCACTAAAAAAGAAATGGATAAAAATATTATGATAGATATATTAAATATTGATAAAAAATAGATTTTATCCTTTATAGCCTGCTTTTAGGTGGTTAATTTTATCATAGTCTGGTTTTGTAATTAGTGAAACCACTATAAATATTATAACAGAGATAACTATACCTATAATAGATTGAGTTGCTGAACCTGTTTTCCAAAATACAGGCAGGTTAATTCCTTGAATGACTGCTAAATTATAAAAAGCGAAAATAACACCAAAAACCATAGATGCCACAGCCCCAATAGATGTGCCACGTTTCCAAAGAAAACCAAGTATTAAAGGCACAAAAACACCACTTGTAATAATATCTGATGCTACAAAAGAAAGTTTTAAAATAGACCTTATACTAATAGCAGCAATAATAGCAATAAGTGAAACTATTAATGTGGAAATACGTGATATTTGTAGCCGTTTTTTATCATCTAAATTCTGTGGAGCAATATCCATACTAATAGTCATAGCAGCAGTATTTATTAAAGAATCCATTGTAGACATAACAGCAGCAGAAAGCCCAAGAAATACGAAAGCCCCAAGAGCAGGGTGCATATATTCTCTAACAACAGCTGCAATAATACCACCTTCTGGAACACTGTCAAATAAAGCAATACCCGAAATACCTGTAAGCACAACTATTAAATAAAGTGGAATATATATAAAAAAACTCATAATTGCCATTTTTGTAGCGTCTTTATCTGTTTTTGTGGCAATAATCCGCTGCCATACATTAGCCTGAATAACCCAAGAAAGCCCAAAAGTTATAACATATACCATGTGGGTATGAAAGCCTGCAGTAAATGAAAATACGTTATTTATATTTTTATCCATTGCCACTTGTTTAATATTTTCTATACTTCCTGCATGGTAAAAAGCAACCACTAGCACAATTATAGCAGATATAAGCAGTAATACAAACTGAATAATATCAGTTATTACAACCCCACGAAACCCACCAAATATGGAATAAATTATAACTATCACAGTGCCTAAAATAACAGCATAAGTATAATCAATCTCTAAATAAGAGCTAAATATAATACCAACACCTACCATTTGTGTAGCAGCGTTTAGAGTCATAAAAAATAAAATCATAATTGCTAAAATTTTAGAAGCAGTTGGGGAATATCTAGTGGACATTATCTGCCCTTGAGTTAAAAACCCAATTCGTCTAATAAAAGCACTACCAAAAACCATAATAAGGGTAGAAGCAAGCACAGGCATACCGTATATCCAAAAGGCAGACATTCCTTGACTGTATGCAGAATCAGCTGTTTCAATAGCAGAGCCTGCACCCCACCATGATGCAATAAATGTTATAGATAAAGCCCAAAAAGGCATATTTCTTCCAGCAAAAAAGAAATCAAGAGTATTGTTAGACTTCTTTTCACGAAATACTACAAATAACAAAACAGCAAAATAAGTAAGTAATAGCATAAATGATAATGTTTTTAACATAATTAAGTATATATTATTATTGAAAAATAATTTCAAGTAAAATATAAATTAATGGTGTAAAAACTACAAAATATATTTTACAAAGAACTACATAAATGTTATATTCAAATAAAAAAAGAGATAGTCATGGCAAATATTATTTTATTAGAAAAGGAAGAAGATATACGCCTTGCAGCAGAGATTGTAGCAAAAAGAAGAAATATAGTATTAAAAGGTTATGCAGATTATAGCGAGTATAAAAAATCAGCAAAACAAGATGATATTGTTTTTACTTCTTCAGAATTAGAAAATAAAGAGTATGGTTATAACTACATAAAAAAACCATATACTGCTCATGATTTGTTATTATTAATAGATAAGGTGAAAACTAATGGATGATAAAAAAGAAAACGGTGGCTTTGTTCACCTGCATTTACATACACAATATTCTGCCCTTGATGGTGCCATTAAAATAAAAAAATTAGCTTCATCATTAAAAGAAAAGGGTATGAACGCCTGTGCCATAACAGACCATGGAGTTATGCATGGTATAATAGATTTTTATACCACTATGAAAAAAGAGGGTATAAAACCTATATTAGGTAGTGAGTTTTATATATCTCCTGGTTCTCGTCATGATAAAAAAGATTTTTATAAACAAGGTGATGATACAAACTACCATTTAGTATTATTAGCAGAAAACAATACAGGTTTACAAAACTTATATAAACTTTCAACCATAGGTTATTTAGAAGGCTTTTATAGAAAACCACGTATAGATAAAGAAGTATTACAGCAGTATTCAGAGGGTATTATAGCTTTATCTGCATGTTTAGGTGGGGAAATCTCTCGTAAATTTTTAAAAAGTGGCTATGAAGCTGCCTTAAATGCTGCTTTAGAATACGACAAAATACTTGGTAGAGGCAACTATTTTCTTGAAATACAAGAAAACGGTATACCTGAACAAAAAATCGTAAATAACCAGTTAATCCAAATATCAAAAGAAACAGGTATTCCACTTGTGGCAACATGTGATAGCCACTATTTAAATAAAGACGACTATTCTTCCCATAACATATTAATGAAAATACAGTTAGGGCAAATAGGGGACGAAAAACGTAAAGCACGTTTAAAACCCTTAGAGCTTGAACGAAAAACCCAAGCGCCAAATTTAGAGGGTGATGTAAACGGCTACCTTGCAAGGGAAGATGATTTAGATGAATTAAGCAGAAGCACTTCTGATACACTAGACCCAGCCATAATGCACTCTCGTGGTGGCAATATGGATTATTCAAGTATGCTTTATGTTAAAAGTGTAGATGAAATATATCACGACTTTAGTTACTGTTTAGAGGCTGTGAAAAATACAGTAAAAATAGCAGAACGTTGTAATGTGGATATTACTTTTGGAGTAAACCATCTACCACAATATGAAGTGCCAGAGGGTTATACTTTAGAATCATATTTTAGGGAGCTTGCAGAAAACGGCTTAAGAAAACGTCTTGAAAAAGTCCCGGAAGAAAAACACCCTGTATATTGGGAACGTTTAAATTATGAACTTGATATTATTATTATGAAAGGTTTTGATGCATACTTTTTAATAGTGTGGGATTTCATAAATTATTCAAGGCAAAATAATATACCTGTTGGCCCAGGGCGTGGTTCTGGTGCCGGTTCTCTTGTGGCATATTCTTTAACCATAACAGACTTAGACCCTATTTATTTTAATTTATTCTTTGAACGGTTTTTAAACCCAGAACGTGTTAGTATGCCTGACTTTGATATTGACTTTTGTGTAAAAGGCCGTGAGGAAGTTATAAAATATGTAACAAATAAATATGGTGCAGATAGAGTATCTCAAATTGTAACATTTGGAACGCTAAAGCCAAAAAACGCAGTGCGAGATGTATGCAGAGTATATGATACACCACTTGTGGAAGTAAATAAGCTAGCTAAATCTATTCCTGATAGCCCAAGTATTACTACATTTGAAAAAGCATATGAGGCAGACCCAGAACTTCATGACAGGTTTAAAAATATAGAGCATGGCGAAGAAATAAGAAAACACTGTGAAAATTTAGAGGGTCTTATTCGTCAAGTGGGAATGCACGCAGCAGGGGTAGTTATTGCTGATAAACCTCTTGTGGAATACGCACCGTTATCAAAAGGGCCTAAGGGCGAGGTAATTGTTCAGTTTGAAAAAAACGCAGCAGAATCTGTTGGGTTAATTAAGTTTGACTTTTTAGGGCTTAAAAACTTAACGATTATTGATGATGCTGTTAGCAGAATCCATGCAACCATAGATAAAGATTTTGATGTAAACCATTTACCATTAGATGATAAAGATGTGTTTGAAATGTTACAAAAAGGGGATACATCAGGAGTATTCCAGCTTGAAAGTGCCGGTATGAAATCCTTGCTTAAAAAACTTCGTCCAACAGTATTTGAAGATATTATTGCTGCCAACGCTCTTTACAGGCCGGGGCCAATAGATAGTGGTATGCTTGATAGTTTTATAAGAAGAAAACATGGCGAAGAAGAAGTAGAATACCCATTTGAAGAAATAGAAAGTATATTAAAAGAAACATATGGGGTTATAGTTTATCAGGAACAGGTTATGCAAATAGCACAAGTGTTAGGTGGCTACTCTTTAGGGGCTGCTGATAACCTTCGTCGTGCTATGGGTAAAAAGAAAAAAGAAGAAATGGAGAAAAACAGGGGCATCTTTTTATATGGAGATGAAACAGGGAGTATTCCAGGAGTTAAAAACTTAGGAAAAGACGTGCAAAAAGCATCAGATTTATATGATTTAATAGATAAATTTGCAGGGTATGGGTTTAATAAATCTCACTCAGCAGCATATGCTTATATTGCATACCAAACTGCATACTTAAAACTAAAATATTCAAAAGAATATATGAGTGCTTTATTATCTATATCCATGGATAATGTAGATGATGTAGTTAAATATATTGAAGAATGTAGAAGAATGGGAATAAATATATTACCACCTAATATAAACAAAAGTTATTACGATTTTAGAGTGGAAGGGAACGGTATCCGTTTTGGTCTTGGTGCTATAAAAAGCGTAGGGGAAACAGCTATTGAATCCTTTATAATAGAAAGGGAGAAAAACGGCGAATATAAAAGCGTGTATGACCTTTGTAACAGAATGGATTTTAAATCAGCAGCTAACAAAAAAACCATTGAAGCCTTTATTTATTCCGGCACATTAGACTGTTTTGGGAAAACTCGCCAGCAAAATGCAAGTGTTTATTTATCTGCCTTAGAAGTAGCATCTAATAAAGCAAAAGATAAAGAAAAAGGGTTCGGTTCTATACTTGATTTTATAAGTGATGAACGGGATGAATACTACCCAGAAGCAAAAGAAATAGCTAAAAAAGAGCTATTAAAACGTGAAAAAGAAATTTTAGGGTTTTATTATACAGACCACCCATTAAGAGAGTATGCAGGATATATAGAATCCTTTGCAGAAAATATGGAAATAGTAAAAACTATGCGTAGTGAAAACGAAGTGTTAGTATGTGGTATGATAAAATCAGTAAAACATCATATAACTAAAAAGAATAAGGAAAAAATGGCATTTTTAGAGTTAGAAGATTCCATTAACAGTTTAGAAGTGGTAGTTTTTCCTAGAGTGTATGCTGATAATGTTATACACTTATCAGAAGATAATATAGTTGTAATACAAGGCGTGTTTACTCCTAACCCTGATAATGAAAAAGGTGGTTCACTTTCTGCAAGAAAAATTATGACATTAGGTCAAGCATTGGAAGAAAATACCCATAAACTAAAAATAACATTAGATACAAAAAAATCATCACCTGATAAAATATTTCAAATAAAAACACTGCTTACTCGTTTTAAAGGCGGGCTTGAAGTAAATGTTGAACTTGTTATGGAAAACCAAAACAGAGTTTCCCTTAGTGTGGTGGAAGATTTATATGTAAAACCAGATGTGGAATTTTTAGAGCATTTAAAAGTGGTGCCAGGGGTTATAGGTATTGACTTTATACCAATGGATGAAAGCAGTTACTTATTAAAAGATAGTAATATGTTATCAGATATTACACATATGGAAGTATTAGCGTAATTAGAAAAGGTGATTATATGGAAATGAAGAAAGTATTAACAATAGCAGGCAGCGATAGTGGAGGTTGTGCCGGAATACAGGCAGATTTAAAAACTATGGGTGCTTTAGGTGTTTTTGGAATGAGTGTTATTACAGCAGTAACTTCTCAAAATACATTAGGTGTTACTTATATAGAAGAATTAAGTGTAAAATCTGTTACAACTCAAATGGAAGCAGTTTATGATGACTTATATCCTGATGCTGTAAAAACCGGTATGCTTTTTTCAAAAGATATTATAGAAGCAGTTTATAATGTATTATCAAAACGCAATAAGTCCCCTTATGTTTTAGACCCTGTTATGGTTGCAACAAGTGGAGCAAAACTTTTAAAAGATGATGCTATTAATTATATGATAGAAAAACTTTTTCCTATTGCAGACCTTGTTACACCAAACATACCTGAGGCAGAACTTATTTCAGGAATTAGTATAAAATCACAAACCGATGTGGATAAAGCATGTAAAATAATAAAAGAAAAAGGTGCTAAAAATGTAATAATAAAAGGCGGTCATTTTAATAATGATGAATCAGTGGATACATTATATGACGGCATTAACCATTATGAAATAGCTTCCACAAGGATAGTTACAAATAATACTCATGGCACAGGCTGTACTTATTCTTCTGCCATATCATCATATTTAGCACTAGGTTATAATATGCTTGATGCTGTAAAATATGCAAAACAGTATATAACTTCTGCTATAATTTATGGTGCAGAACTAAAACTTGGTAAAGGCAGCGGCCCTGTAAACCATTTTTATGAAAGCATTAGAAATAATAACGACGGCACAATTTCTTTTGGGAGCTGTTCTTGTGGATAAAATATATAAGGAGTATGATTTTTTTGCCTACTTTTATAATAAGTATTGGATGGCACACTCTCCTACATATTTTAAAAAAGCGTTGGAAATATTATTATTTCAGCATATAAAAAAAGGTAGTAATATACTAGATGTATGTTGTGGCACAGGCCATTCTGCAAATATTATGGAAAAAGCAGGCTATATTGTAGAAGGAATGGACGGCTCACAATTAATGCTAGACTATGCAAAAGAAAACGCAAAAAAATGTAGCTTTTTTCAAGGTGATGCAAGAAATTTTAATTTAGGTAAAAAATATAAAGGTATAACATGTTTATTTGACAGTATAAACCATATGTTATCAAGTGATGATTTATTACAAGTATTTAAAAATATATATAACCATTTAGAAGATAATGGAGTATTTTTATTTGATGTAAACTCTTTAGAATCATGTGTTAATGTTTTTATGGGAGATGTTACAGTGGTGGAAGAAAATACTGCCTTTATATCTATGGGAAGTTATAATGAAGAAGATAAATTAATAACATATAACTTAACTGCCTTTATAAAAGAAGATAACCACTATATTAGGCAGGATAGTGTAGTATATGAAAAATATTACAGCGAAAAAACATTAATGAAATATTTAAAAGAATCGGGTTTTAAAAATATAAATATAACATATGGGCAGGAGCTAAATATAGAGGCTTTTGAGGACAGGATATTTTTTACAGTGTGGAAATAGTATGAAAAAAGCAGGTATAGTTTTATTTTTATTATTAATATTTATTGTTAATAGCTATGGTGCCACTTTAGAGGGTATAGGCTATGGTGCTACTATGGATGAGGCAAAGGAAGAATCACTTGCTGATTTATCCAGCAGTATAAAAGTGCAGGTATTTTCAAAACACGAACAAACCACAATGAAAAGTAATAATAAAGTAGTTTCAGACTATACAAGGTGGACAAAACTTTCCACAAATGTGCCAATCATAAGCCCTTCTATTTATTACAGCAGAGAAAAAGGAAAACATAAAGCAATAGCAAGTATAGATAAACCACAATTGTATAGTGATAAACTAGGGGAACTTGCAGAAAAAATAGATGAAATAACAAAAAATGTAACAGCAGAAAGTGATAAAGCATTAAATTATAGAGCATTATCATCGGTGCAAAGTTTATATGATGAATATGAAAGCTACCAAGTGGTAGCAGATGTTTTAGGGGTGGACTATAAAAAACCACGTATAAGCTCAGCACAATCACTAACTATGCTTTTAGAGTTACAGGAAACACCACCTAGTTTAGAAGTGGCAGCAGAAATATTAACAAAAGATATGACTGAAAAAAATATATATGTAGTGCCGGTATTATATGCAGGGCAGGAAACAGTAACAGATTTTGGTTCATTTTTTAAAGATATGCTTGCTGTAAAAGTAAACTCTGTGGAAGTAGAGGAGGACGGCAGTCATAAACTTCGTTGCACATACTCTTTAAGTGCAGGGGATATTGTAATGGCCTGCTCTTTAAGGACAGGTGTTTCAAAAGTTATAAAATCTTCAGCTGTAAAAATACCACAAGAGCTTGTAAGCTCTATGGTAACTGTTCCAAAAACTGATACTACATCAATATTGAATAATTTTGAAGTGCCAAAAACAGATTATAAAATATGGTTAAAGATTTCCACAGATGGCGACCCTGTTTTTTTACGTGAAAACGAACCCTTTTCATTACTTGTAAAAACTAATAAGGCAGGCTATATTTATTTTGTAACAGTAAATAATGGTAAAGACGGTCAGGCAAATGTTTTACTTTTAGACTGGAACAATACTTTTATAAAACATATAAGCGAAAATCAGGTAAATAAATGGGTAAGTATAGGTCAGTTTAGGGTAAAATCTCCTTTTGGTAGTGAAAGCCTTTATGCTTTTGGGTTAGAAAAAAAACCACAAGAAGAATATATATTACCAGAATATACCCATGGTAAAATAGGTTATTTAAAAAATGTTAGGTCAGATATTTTCTTGCAGGATATATTAAGCCTGTTTAAAAGACAACAGGGGGATAAAACTATGACTTCCATAACATATTCCACTGCACCAAATAGAAAGAAAGTAGGTAAGTAGTATGAAAAAAATATTTTTTATAATTATTGTTTTATACGCTTTTAATTTATATGCAGGGCCAAAAATATTATACGATACTGCATATGTTGTAACAAGCACATCAGCAACAGAAGAATATGGTATTTTTGGTATGTTTGACGGAAATATTCGGCTAGTAGATGCTAAAACATCAGAAATAATTCTGCTTAATATGGCACATAAAAAACCGGTTGTATCTATAAATGTAAGTGCTGACGGAAAATATATGGTTACAGCAGGCCAAGATGATACGATTATTTTTTGGGATATGGTAGCATTAAAGGAAATAAAACGTATAGTAAAACAGGGCATGGGTATTCGTGGAGTGGTATTAAATAATGACGGAAGTAAATTATATATTGCATACCCATCACAAATTTTTGAATATGATACAAAAAGCTGGGTAAATACAGGGCTTTATGACGGATATGAAAATGGCATATACTCCATAGCTTTAAATTATGAGGGCACACTTTTAGCAACAGGTAGCAAAAACGGAGAAATAAGCATATTAGATTTAAAAAAAGGGGAAATAACTTCCACATATAACGCAGGTAGAGAACTTATTATAAGCCTTGATTATGCTTATAGTGATAATACATTAATTGCAGGTAGTTATGATAAATCAGTAAGGGTATATAAAGACGGCAAAACAAGGCCTGTAAAAGAGTTTTCATTATTTAAAGATACGGTTCGTGGTGTAAAAATAAATAGTAAAGGCACAATGGCTTTAGCTGGTTCTGATGACGGTAATGTAATATTATATGATTTAGTAAATAATAAGTTTAGCGAATTAGAGCTTAATAAAAAAGGGGAAATAACGTCAATTTCTGCTCCAAAAAGTTTTAATTTCATATTAGCAGGTAAAGGTACAGCTTTTGAAGAAGAACATTATGGTATAATTTTATACCCTGCAAAAAAAATGATTTTTAGGAAACTTTATTCTTTTCAAACAAGCGATATTATAATATCAGAAAATGATAAAATAGAAGGTCGTGGTAGTTTTGGAGAATATATAAGGGTGTATCATAATGGTAATATAGAAAATTTATCTGAATATATGGGAATAGAAAAGGTAAATTTTTAAGGAGAACATAATGGATATAATAAATGTAATGAAAAAACGATACGCAGTAAAAAAGTTTGATAAAACAAAGAAAATATCAGAAGATAAAATAAATACATTACTTGAAATAATTCGTTTAAGCCCTTCAAGTATAAACTCCCAACCGTGGCATTTTG
>CALADT010000101.1 GCA_937890655.1 uncultured Mucispirillum sp.
TTTTTATACAGGGGTTTAAATCATTAATAAATAAAGCACCGAATATGGATACGTTAGTGGCGTTAGCTTCATCTGCTGCATTTCTTTATGGTATATTTGCTATTTATAGAATAGGTTATGGTTTAGCAATAAATAATAATGAATTAGTAATGAAATATATCCATGAACTTTATTTTGAATCGGCTGTTACAATACTTACATTAATAACATTAGGTAAATATTTAGAGGCAAAATCTAAACGTAAAACAAGTCAGGCAATAGAGAAGTTAATGGATTTAACTCCTAAAACGGTAATAGTAGAAAGAAATGGCAAAGAAGTTATTGTGCCTATTGAAGAAGTGCATGTAGGGGATATTTTAATTGTAAAACCAGGGGGCAGTATAGCTGTTGATGGAGTTATTATAAGTGGTAATACTTCCATTGACCAGTCAGCTATTACAGGGGAAAGTATTCCTGTTGAAAAGGTTGTTGGGGATAATGTTATTAGTGCTACAATTAATAAAACAGGCCATATTAAATATAAAGCATTAAAAGTAGGTAAAGACACTACTATTAACCAAATTATTAGTTTAGTAGAAGAGGCAGCCAACTCAAAAGCACCAATTTCAAAACTAGCCGATAAAATAAGTGGTATATTTGTTCCTGTTGTAATTGTTATTGCTATTATTTCTGGTTTATTTTGGTTATTTATGGGTATGCCATATGAATTTGCCTTATCCATTGCTGTATCGGTTTTGGTTATATCATGCCCTTGTGCTTTAGGGCTTGCAACACCTGTTGCCATAATGGTTGGAACAGGTAAGGGTGCAGAAAATGGTATATTAATAAAATCTGCTGAAAGTTTAGAAACAGCCCATAGTATTAATGTTGTTGCTATTGATAAAACAGGCACTATTACAGAAGGCAAAATGTCTGTAACAAATATTCAATCCTTTTCATACCCACAAGAAACATTATTACAGCTTGTTTATTCTATGGAACTTCATTCAGAACACCCAATAGCAAAAGCAGTTGTGGAAAAAGCAAAAGAGTTTGGTATAGAACCTTTAAAAATAGAAAATTTTAATTCCCACACAGGTTTAGGTATTACTTGTGATATTAATAATAAAAAATATGTTTGTGGTAATACAAAATTTATAGAAAGTGTTCATAAAGATATACATAAAGTAGACCATATGATACTTCCAAACCCTGTATCATCGCCTATTTATGTTGTTGAAAATAATGAGATAATAGGTATAAT
>CALADT010000102.1 GCA_937890655.1 uncultured Mucispirillum sp.
TCTGATTAACAATAATATCAACTGTTTTTATTTCATAATCCTTTGAGATTTGAACACCTATTTTAATAGCCTCTATATCGCCTTCATTATCCCCATAATTACCACTAAATTCACCTAATCTTATAAAGCACTCTTTTATAGTCATATTGCCTTTATTTTTAATATCTGAAATAATTTGTTCTGTTCCAGCACCTTTTAATAATATAAAGTCAGAAGGGTTTATTTTACTGCCAATCACACCAAAATGTATATTTGCCCATACATCATATGGTATATCTTTATCACCATATACATGATGATAACGCCTTGATAAACCCATACTTGGAAATAAGGCTGATAATTGCCATTTATGGTCCCAACAATTATCTGTATAAACCTTATAATATGTTAATACATAATCAGAATATTGTAAATGTAATAAATTATTTTCAATTTCCCTTGCCATATAATTTGCTATATCTTCGGCATTAAATCCAAGTTGAATATATTTACCTTCTTCCAAGACTGGCTTATCTATAAACGGACATAAGATAACAGCTCCTTCCTGCTCTCCTTTATTCAGCACATAATAATAAATATTTTCATCTTCATTATATATAATAGTTCCTTGATACTTATCTTCTATTAATTTACATGCACTTGTTTTTGTACTATTATATGCTGTTATAATACTAACATTACCAGTAACTTCTATATTGTTTTTACTTAATGATGCAAAATCTATATCTAATGGATTATTTTTGTATTTATTAAGTATTTCTTTGCATGTATTTTGTAAAGACGATTCTTTTTCTTTCTTTTCTTCGTCTGTTTTTCCTGCTTTATATGATGTCATTACATTAATTTTTAACCATTTCAAACCGACTATACCATATGAAAAATGATTAAAATTTTCATCATAATTTTCTACATCTATTTTTATTCCAAAAGTATATATTTTTCTTATATTTTCATCTTCTGGTTTACCTTTTAAGGCTAATGCTGGTTCTTTATTATATTGATATTTTACATTTTTGTCAATATTTGTAACATGTAATGACCGTCCATAATAAGATGTATATTTTTCTGATAATTGTAGCTTATTAACTATAGGTTTCTTATCAGGGTTGATGATAT
This sequence comes from uncultured Mucispirillum sp., assembly GCA_937890655.1. GTDB lineage: Bacteria > Chrysiogenota > Deferribacteres > Deferribacterales > Mucispirillaceae > Mucispirillum. The sequence goes on from CALADT010000102.1 coordinate 1,117, forward strand.
AAAAATTACAACCTTTACTGCTAGTAGGAAATATTAATGATTTATTAAGTGTAGCAACAACAACTATTACTTTTTGATTTTGCTGCAACTGCTTTCTTTGTTCTTCATTAAATATACAGCCTGGTGTAAAATGAAGACAATCACCTGTATCTATATATTCTATTTCCTTATAATTTACTATTTTGTTTTTATCATAAAGTATCTCTAATTTATTAAGTGGTATTGTAAAATAGCCCCATTGAATTTGCTCTGTATGTTCATAAGATGTAGTAACATTAAAATGATGCTCATTAACAAAAGGGTCATCTTTTGCTGATAAGTCATCTATATTAACAAGTTCTATTTTATCAATAACATTATTAAGCAAATCCATTAAATTTATATTAAATGTTCTTTCTGCTTTTTTATTTTCTCTGTCTGTCTTATTTATAAGCATAAA
>CALADT010000103.1 GCA_937890655.1 uncultured Mucispirillum sp.
AACAAAAACCATACCGCATGTTATATTTTGATTATATAAATACTTACGCAGTAGATTTACACCCTAATAATATGTCTAAATTATTAAAACAGACCACTTATGGTGATTATAAAAAAGCCTTAAAAGATATGAAGGATACATTACATCAGGTAATGCTTGCAGGTAAAGAACTTGAAAAGAAAGGTCTTCCAACAGGGCCATATTTACAGGCAGAAGTATATTACCATTATTTAAAACACTTTTCTCGTCACCGTTTTGACAGCCACTTTAGAAAAGAATATATTAAGCATATAATGCGTGCAGCCAATATGGGCTCTTATGATGCTTATATGCGTTTAGCAGATGATAGTGCAGATTTAGAGTGGGTATTATGTGCCATGATATCAAGCCTTGATTATAAATGCTTTGATGAATTTATTACAAATTTTAATACTGATGTTAGAGAATATACAAGCCCAAGAAATTTAGCCATAGTTCGCCTTGCAGCTATGTGGGGCAGTAACTATGCTATGGACTGTTTAACTTTTGGAGAAACTGGTAACTTTCTATCTGTTTATAAAAACCAAATATTAGACGGTCATCCAAATGGTGCTATATATATGCCAGATAATGAAGAGCTGTATAGAAGAAAAATATACAACCAGTTTTATGGAGAAGAAACTGGAGTATTTGAAGGCACTTTAATACCAGAGCTGGATACTATCTTTCCACCAAAACCAGTTATACATTCTCCACATGGTGTTACCATGTATATTGAAACAATATTAAAATGGAATAAACATATTAAACACCCTTTAGATAAAACAGCAACAGAAGCAGATATTTTAGCATTTAGAGAGCTTTTACATAAAACAGATACACAAGAAAATGGCTCATTTTTAGGCGGCGGTTGGGGAGAATATATTTTACACCAAAATAAAGAAGATATTAATAGAAAAGGTCCAACTGATGAACGTAGAAATATGATAATGGATTTTCCAAAAGGCTCAGATGAATATATAGGTTATCTAAATACTATAAAATTAAGAGAATTAGAGCAAAACCCATTATATTATCCAAGTGGCAGACCATATATATACCCAGCAAGTGTATATAAAAAACACCCAGACTGGTATTAATAAGGCGGTAAGGAAAAATGAAATATTTAACAAGACAAAATAAGTTATTAAAAAAACGAAGTGCCTTAAAAACATTAGGCTTATTATCCCTAAGCCCAGCATTAGCTGGCTTAGGGATATCCTCTATGAAAGATGTAAAAGAAATATATGATAATATACATGTAAAAAATAGTGAAGATACAAAAGAATTTAAATATACATATTCCAGTAAAATAGAGCTTTCCCCACTTTTACTTGCTCAGATTGAAGAATATTTAGAAGAATGCAAAAAAGGCTAATATATTATGCTGCTATGTATCTATCTATAATAGCAGCATAATTCACCTGTAATAACAGCTATAGCGTATAGTGTAATTAATTACATATTAGTATATGATTATCTTGTATAGAAATAATTAATTTCAATATTGACTTATATAAGTATTACAGACTTTCTATTCACTTAGTGGTATCTGCATAATGTAACTAGGGCTTTGAGATGTACCTAGTGTAGAACCACAACCTAAACGGACACCAGTTTTACCCAGTTTTAATGCCATTTCAGGTTTATATTTGATTTTCAAGTATAAATCTATAGCAAATTCATCATTTGTAAGATATGTAATACTATTTTTAAGAACTTTTGAACTTACCCAAAAATTTAGGATAACATAGATTTAAAATATTTGCACTTTTTACAGACTTTTTTTACAGACCCAAATAATATGATATAATATATTTTTTTAACAGTTTTAAAATTATACTAATATGGGGGGATTTCTTTTTTTAAATTTACTTCTCAAATTTCAAAAAAAGCCAACCAAATTTCTTATGGTAAACATACTTTTACTAATCTTTTATATACTGTTAAGCGAAATTTGCCTTCAAGCCCCACTAATAAATAAAAAAACTAGCTTATTTAAGTTAGTTTAATTAATACCGAAGAGGGGACTTGAACCCCTACGACCGAGGCCGGTGGATTTTGAATCCACTGCGTCTACCATTCCGCCACTTCGGCTTATTTTACATATACTTTTAAATTTTATTTCATTATTTGTCAAGACTAAATACAAAATAAATTTTTTATACTACCAAAAATATTACTATTAATAACTTTACAATTCTACTTATTACTTTTTTACTATAATTTTTTACATACCTATACAACCTTACACACTTGCAACTCTGTATTAATTATAAAACACTCCTTATATATTACATACTTGCACCTATAACTTAATAATACATATTCATTTTTTACTTTTAAAAATACTTGATAATGTGAAAAAAATATTGTATATATAAAACAAAATATGACAAGTGTATAACATTGGAGCATTTGATGAGACAATATTTATTATTATTTATCTTATTTCTTACCCCAGTTACTGTTTTTGCAGAGCATTTTAGTCAGTGTTATTATTCTGATAATTTTAGTATTCAGCTTCATTATGATACATCAAAGCAACATAAATTTGGCAAGAACCATGAGTTATTTATAAGTGATAACAATAGTAACGTTAAGTTATCATTAACTGGCGAAGTTATTTTAAAAAACAAGAAATTTTCTTCTATAAAATATACCTATGATAATAGAACTTATATTATAGAGAGTTTGAACCCACAAGAGATAATTATAGATGATAAAAAATCCCCATTAAATAAGGGTGAATGTTTTTCATTTTATGCCAGTTATGACACCATGCGTAATAGTGATGGCGAATTAATATCAATACTTTCAGCAGGTAAGTTGTATAGTAAAGATTTACTTACCAAGCCATATAAACCATATGTTTATTGTGATAATGCCTTATTAAGTATAGATAAGGCCATATGTAGCAACAATGAAACATCATTTTTAGATAATTTATTTTTTTCCCAGAAAAAATGTTTTATGTAGCGTGCATTAT
>CALADT010000104.1 GCA_937890655.1 uncultured Mucispirillum sp.
GTGCACTAGGTGTAGCAGCTGGCTGTTCAAAAAATGATGACCCAGAGGTCATATAAGTAGGAGGGAATTCTAATGGTGGAAGTATAGATGTAGAAATCCCCGATAATGCAGAAGTAAAATATGTTACGGTTCATCATCCCATAACTGTAGTGGAAGGTGTTCCACTAGAGCAGAAATAGTAAATGGTAAAATTAGAAGATTTCTTTCAGATGAAAGTATTTTTTCAGCAGATGGTTCTTATTTAAATCCAGAAAGTAGAAATTTTCCACAAACAAGGTTATGTTCAAGATGTCGTTCTTACAAATATCGTCTTTATCATCCAAGAAGATTAAAATATCCTTTAAAACAAACAAAAAAAACGTGGTGATTTATCAGGTTTTAAACGTATTACATAGGAACAAGCACTTAAAGAAATTTCAACAATACATAAATCTGTAATAGATAAGTATAATGTTGATGACATATATTCAATATATGGATGGGGAGCTGCTACTGGTAAGTTTCAAGGAGCTTCTGGTGGTCCATTTGGTGTTGCTTTAAGATTTATGTATGGAGCACAAAATTCTTATTTTGATTCTTATTCTTCTCACCAAGATAGATATTTTGGACTAGATTATACTGGTGCAGAATCATCTATTAATACAAATTCTATGGCAAAGAAAACAAACAATTTTGTTATGTGGGGAACAAATGCTTTATCTACTATGAATCTATATGCTTTTGCTTATATAAGAGCTGTGGAAGATATTAAAAATCGTTATAATAAAAGCCAAACAGTATTTATAGGTCCTAAGTTTGTTGATACAGGTATTACTTTAGCAGATACATGGATTAAATCAAAACCATATACTGACCCTGCAATTATAGCAAGTATAGTTTATTATTTGTTAGACAATACATTTGACTTAAATACTGGTGAATTAAAACCTAACCCAATCTTGGATGTAGACTATTTAGATACTATGTTTTATGGATTTTTTGATTCTCCTGAATATTGGGTAAAAGAAGCAGATGGAACAATCGTAACTACAAAACCAGGAGATGGAGAACTCTCTCAATACCGTCATATTCCAGAAGTTCCGGCTGGTAAATCATATTGTTCATGGATATTAGGAAATAATACTAAAGCAAAAGCATATTCTAATGCAGATAAAAATTATACTGCAAAACAATTTGCAAGTAAAAATATGACAAGGTGGACTCCTTGTAGTTTTAGTGTTAAGGGTAAACTAGCTACTGATTCTGTAAAAACATCCAAATATAAAACAAAACAAGATTATTTAACACATAAAAATGCAGAATGGAGTTATCCAATTACAGGTGTATCTGCTGAATCTATAGAAAAGTTAGCAAAAATAAATGCAGATGGACCAGTATTATCTAGTTGGTCATATGGCATGCAAAAACAACATGATGGAGTTATTAATTTATATGCAAGCATTGCATGTAATTACCAAAAATATTGGTAAAGAAGGTGCAGCTATTATATGGTGGAGCATGGGTCCCATTTAACTGCTTCAAATAAAGAATTATCTATTTCTGTTACTCGTCCAAATGTAGATAAATATAAAATAATGAAAAAATCTGAAGAATCTTGCACAGCATGGCACACAGCATTAAAAATGGCTTTTGCAGATGAGTTAAAAGCAGGTGGTTATAAAGTAGAAGAATATATTCCTAATTTTACTAAAGGAACAAACACTACTCCAAATGTTTATAGGGATGATGGCGGAACGAAAACTTTTATACAATGGCGTCGTGATGGTGATGAAAATATTAAAACATACCAAGATGATAAAGGTAATGATTTTTTTGACTGGGAAGGCAGAACAAATAATGATACTTCCAGTGAAAATGGGCATGCAGTAGGTGAACTTACTCATATAGAATTACTATCTAATACACTACCATATATAAAAAACATGGCAGAAGATAGTGAAAATAAACTATTACAATCCGGTGTATTAGGTTTAGATAAATTTATATTATTATATAATAGTTCCAATAATAAGGAATCACTTATAGAAGACTTAAATATGTCATATACCCGCCTATATTGTTTAGGTAATGGTGTTTCAATATCAGAATCAGTATATTTATCTCCAGAGCACTTGGTAAATCAAGATATGGAAGCGGAATCATTATATAAGCGAGATGGTTTTCAAATGAACCATTCATCTAATGAACCTTTAGACCATTTTTCTTATGAGCTTAAATATATGTCATATTTAAGTAAACAGTTATATATATCCTATAAAACTAACTTATTAGATAAACAGTCAGAGTTAATTAATAAACAACAAGACTTTTATGTAATCATCTTCTTCAATGGGTAGGTGAATTTTTAAATATAACAAGTAAATATGAAACATCGTATTTATTTTATAAACCATTAAGTGAGTTTTTATTAGGTTATCTAACAGAAGATAGTCAATTATTATCAAGTGTATGTTTATAAGAATAAATAAGGAGACTTGCCTATGAACAGGCTAATCTTAAATATAATATTAATATTATTCCTATGTGCATTCCCATTATATGCGTATGT
>CALADT010000105.1 GCA_937890655.1 uncultured Mucispirillum sp.
AAAAAAATAGTATTACAAAGTATTTTTTATAGATTCTTCGTTTTACTCAGAATGACCCTGTTTTGATATGGTTATTGTATGCAGGTATTTATAATATTTTAGTAATAATATTTTTATTTACTAACTAATCTTAATTAATTATACAAAACTTTCCCTACTTAACTGTCTACTCTGAGCCTTGTGCGAAGAGTCTAAAAATATTATTGCTACAATTATTTAATATAATATGGTAGTTATATTTTTTAAGTTATTAAGATTTAAAATCTTTATTTACTTTATAATCTTTAAGTTATAAAAAATACTTTGTAATACTATTTTTTTAATCAAATATAGAAGAATAAAAAAATATTAATAATACTAACCATTGAATATTCAATAGTTTTGATAGCTATATCAATATAAAAAAACAGTAACCAATATAATAATAAAAATTTTATTGAAATATACAATATTCTTACTTGAAAAAAAATTTATATTGGTATATAGTAATGCACTTATATTCTAATAAGTGTATATTTTTATAGAAAATACCTTAAATTGTTTAAGGTTATAGAGGCGGTTAAATGTTTAAAAAAATAGAAGAAATTTTTTCTATTCCAGAGTTAAGAAAACGTATTTTTATGACTTTATTTTTACTTGCAATATTTCGTATAGGAGCACATGTGCCAACTCCTGGTGTTAATGGGCAGGCGTTATCTCAATTATTTGAAAGTGCTGGTAATAATATGCTAGGTTTTATTGATATGTTTACAGGTGGAGCATTAGCAAAATTAACAGTATTTGCTATGGGCGTTATGCCTTATATCTCTGCATCTATTATTATGGAACTTTTAGCTGTTGTTATTCCTACTCTTGCAGAACTTAAAAAAAGAGGTAGCGAGGGAAGGGCAACAATTACAAAATATACAAGGTATTTAACTGTTGTGGTAGCTGTTATACAAGGCCTTGCAATATCAATAGGTATTGAAAATATGGATGTAAATGGTTCTAAAATAGTGTTTATGGAAGGCTGGCATTTTAGGTTTGTTGCTACACTAACACTTACTACTGGAACAATGTTTTTAGTATGGCTTGGTGAAAAAATAACATCATATGGTGTTGGTAACGGTATGTCACTTATAATTATGGCAGGTATTATTTCTGCATTTCCTAGTGCAGTTAGTAACACATATCAGCTTATGCAGTCAGGCACTATCCAAATAATACCACTTATTATTGCAGTTGCTATTATGGCTTTTGCTTATGTAGCGATTGTTTTTATGGAAACATCTCAACGTAGGTTACCTATACAGTATGTTAGAAAAGGTAATGCAGGTGGCACAGTTAATTCTGGTAATTCTTATTTACCATTAAGGTTAAACCCAGCAGGTGTTATACCTATTATCTTTGCTTCTACATTAATAACATTGCCTGCAACTTTGGCTACATTTATGCCACAAGATGCAACAGTGCAAAAATTAAACTTTTTCTTTTCTCCTGAATTTCCTGTTTATTATGTATTAGAATTAGTTTTAATTATATTTTTTACATACTTTTACACATCTATTATATTTAACCCAGCAGATATTGCTGATAATATAAATAAATCAGGTGGTGTTATGCCAGGCAGACGTCCTGGAGTGGAAACTGCCAATTATATAGACTATGTTCTTACTCGTTTAACATTTATCGGTGCTTTATATTTAGCCCTTGTGTCTGTTATGCCACAGTTATTTATAAGAGCATTTGGGTTACAATTTTATTTTGGTGGAACAAGTTTATTAATTGTAGTTGGTGTTGGTTTAGATGTAATACAAAAAATAGAATCACATTTAATAACTCATAACTATGATGGCTTTTTAGCTAAAGGCCGTATTAGGGGGAGAAACTGGTCATGAAAAACATTGTATTTTTAGGCGCACCTGGTGCAGGTAAAGGCACACAGTCAGAATTTATTATAAAAAAATATGGTATTATTCAAATCTCTACGGGGGATATGCTCCGTTCAGCAGTGGCAGCAGGCTCACCACTTGGTAAAGTTGCAAAAGAATTTATGGATAATGGTAAACTTGTAACAGATGAAATAATTATAGGTTTAATGAGAGAAAGACTTGCTCAACCTGACTGTAAAAATGGTTTTATTTTAGACGGTTTTCCTAGAACATTAGCACAAGCTAAAAGTTTAGATGTTATGCTAAAAGAAGATATGAAAACAGAAATTACTCACATTATCAGCCTTGAAGTGCCTGATGAATATATTGTAGAACGCATTACAGGTAGAAGAACAAGCCCTATTACAGGTAAAATATACCATGTAAAATATAACCCACCTGCTGTTGAAGGCATGGCAGAAGATGGTAAAACTCCACTTGTTCAAAGAGATGATGATAAAGAAGAAACTGTTAAGAAAAGATTAGAAGTTTTTCATGAACAAGCAGAATCATTAAAATCATACTATAAAAATACAGGAAAACTTTTTATAGTAGACGGAACAAAATCTCCAGATTCTGTTTTTAGTGAAATAGAGGACATACTTAAATAATGGTTACAATCTATTCAAAAACTGAAATTGATTACATAAAAGAATCTTCTGAAGTGGTAAAAGAAGTATTTAAACAATTAAAAGAATATATAAAACCGGGAATTACTACAAAAGATGTTGACAAAAGGGTAGAAAGTATTATATACTCAATGTCCGCCATTCCATCAACTAAAGGTTATCATGGATATCCAGGCTCATGCTGCACATCGGTAAACAATGTTGTAGTGCATGGAATACCTAATGATTACGTTTTAAAAGATGGCGATATTATAAGTGTAGATGTGGTTGCTAATAAAAACGGTTTCCATAGCGACGCTTGTAGAACATTTCCCGTGGGAAATATAAGTGAGGAAGCAGAAAGGCTTATTAATGTAACTCGTGAGTCTTTTTTTAAAGGTGTTGAATATGCTAAAGTTGGCTTTAGAATATCTGACATATCACATGCTATCCAAACCCATGTAGAAGCGGCTGGCTTTGGTGTTATTAGAGAATATCAAGGGCATGGGGTTGGTAGGAATATGCATGAAGAACCTTCTATTCCAAACTACGGTAGGCCAAACCGTGGCTTCAGGTTAAAAGCTGGTGCTATTTTGGCAATAGAGCCAATGGTTACATATGGTGATTATGCTATCCGTATATTAGCTGATAAGTGGACAGCAGTTACCGTTGATAATTCACTTGCGGCTCATTATGAGAATACTGTGGTAGTTACAAATGACGAACCGCTTATTCTTACACTAGAAGACTAGGTAATAGTCTTTATAATTTAATGTTGAGGAGAAGAGAACATTATGAGTAAAAAAGATGACGTTATTGAGGCATCAGGTGTAGTTGTAGAGGCTTTACCAAATGCTCAGTTTAAAGTAACTCTTGAAAATCAACATACGATTCTTGCCCATTTATCAGGCAAGATGAGAATGAACTTCATTAGAATCCTACCAGGAGATAAAGTTACAATAGAGCTTTCTCCTTACGATTTAACGAAGGGCAGAATAATATATCGGCAAAAATAAACGGAGCAAACAAAATGAAAGTAAGAGCTAGCGTTAAACCGATTTGCAGCAAATGCAAGATTGTGAAAAGGAAAGGGGTAATCAGAGTAATTTGTGAAAATCCCCGCCACAAACAAAGACAAGGCTAAGGAGGCGAATAGTGGCGCGAGTAGCCGGAGTTGACATTCCAAACAACAAGAAAGTAGAAATCGGTCTTACCTACATTTATGGAGTAGGTAGAAGTACAGCCCGTAAAGTTATCGCAGAAACAGGTATCGATAGCAACAAAAGAGTGGCTGAGTTAACAGAGCAGGAAATTTCCTCAATCAGAAAATTATTAGAGGATAACTATAAGGTGGAGGGTGATTTACGTAAAGAAATCGGCCTTGCTATCAAGCGCCTTATGGAAATAAACTGCTACCGCGGTTGGAGACACAAAATGGGTCTTCCAGTTAGAGGTCAGAAAACACGTTCTAATGCAAGAACTCGTCGTGGTCTTGCTGGTAAACGCGGTATTAAAAGGAAGTAAAACTTGATAGTTGTCTTATAATAAGACACTGCGCAGAAATTAGCTAGACTATCTGTTAAAGGGTATTCAATAAAAGTTAATTATCTGTCATAATGCTACTTTGGAGGAACCATGGCAGGTCCTAGAAAATCAGGTAAAAAAGAAAAAAAGAGCGTACCTAGGGGTATAGCTCACATTAATTCTACATTTAATAACACTCATGTTGCTTTTAGCGATATGAAAGGTAATGTAGTATGCTGGGCAACTGGCGGAACAGAAAATTTTAAAAACTCAAGGAAATCCACTCCTTTCGCTGCTCAACTTGCAGCTGAAAACGCAGCTAAAAAAGCTGTTGATTTCGGTATGAGAGAAGTTGAAGTTAGTGTTAAAGGACCAGGTTCTGGTAGAGAAAGTGCTATTAGAGCAATTCAAGCTGCTGGAATCAAGATTACAGTAATTAGAGACATTACACCCGTTCCACATAACGGTTGTCGTCCTATTAAGAAAAGAAGAGTTTAGGAGAGGATACCTTGGCTAGATATACAGGTGCAAGCTGCAAACTTTGCAGACGTGAAAATATGAAGCTGTTTCTTAAAGGCGAACGTTGTTATAAAGATAAATGTGCTTTTGAAAGAAAAGAATACGCACCAGGTCAACATGGTAAGCTACATAAAAAATTAAGCGACTATGGTGTTCAGCTTCGTGAAAAACAAAAAGCAAAAAGAATTTATGGCGTATTAGAATCACAATTCCGTAGATATTTTGAAAAAGCATCTTCTATGGAAGGGATTACTGGTGAAATTTTACTCCAGTTTTTAGAACGCCGTCTTGATAATGTTGTTTACAGAGCAGGTTTTGCTTCTTCTCGTAAAGAAGCACGCCAAATGGTAAAACATGAACATTTTACTGTAAACGGCAGAACAGTAAGTATACCATCATTCTTAGTTAAACCAGGAATGGTTGTAGAAGTAAGAGAAAAAAGCAGAAATCATACAAGAATTGTAGAATCTCTTGATACTGCTGCTGGTAGAGGTATTCCAGAATGGGTAACTCTCGATAAGCAAAACTTTAAAGCTAATGTTGTAAGATTACCAGAAAGAACTGATATAGCTTATGACATACAAGAATCGCTCATCGTAGAGCTCTATTCTAAATAACGCTTATAAAGCGAAGGATGCATTACTTATGATAATGATGAATTTTAGGAATTTAATAAAACCTAAAAGTATTGAGCCAGTTGGTCAAGTATCAAACACATATGGTAAATTTATAATTGAACCATATGAAAAAGGTTTTGGTACTACTATTGGTAACGCTTTAAGACGTGTTATGCTTTCATCTATTGAAGGCACAGCTATTGTTGGCGTTCGTATTTCCGGAGTATCTAATGAATTTTCAACAGTTCCGGGCGTCATTGAGGATGTAGTAGAGATTCTTTTAAATATTAAAGACATTACATTAAGCTCCAGCGTAGCTGAACAAACTAAGGTTTTTATTAAAAAGAAAGGTAAAGGCCCTGTAACTGCTGGTGATATACAAGGAGATGGAACT
>CALADT010000106.1 GCA_937890655.1 uncultured Mucispirillum sp.
GCAGTGAGAATACCTAATAAAGAAATACTACAAAAAGCATTAATAAAATCTAACCAGCTAATAACAGCAACCAGTGTAAATGAAAGTGGTAACGATTTTTTAAATAATTTGCAAGATATAATAAAGTCATTTGATATAGTTAATTTATTTATTTCAGGTAAACAGCTTTTAAACCAAAGTTCAAATATATATGATATTTCAGAAAAAAATATTATAAAAATAAGATAATTTTGCAATTTTTATATGCTTATTTAAAATAGAACAAATTATTTGCATTTATACAAAAAAAAATAAATTCTTTAGTTGACAACTATGCTGTAAAATAGTATATATACATTAATGTGTAATATAAGGAGATTGATATGAAAAAAGTTATCTTGCTAGCTATGGCTGCTTTGTTTGCTTTTGCTGCAACATCATATGCACAAACAGTGCCAGCTGACAAACAACAAATTAACTTAAAAGAAGCTTGGAATATTAAAGCTACTCAAAAAGGCGTATTATTTGACCATAACGCCCATTTAGCAAAATTAAATAACAAATGTGATTCTTGTCACAACTCACCACAAGGTGGAACAAAAATAAACCTTCAAGGTGATATTAAAGGTGCAGGCCCTAAAAATGTAGCTCACAACTTCTGTTGGTCTTGCCATGACAAGTTTCCAAAACCAAACAAAACTCCTGGTAAAACTTGTACAAAATGTCATACATTACCAAAATAAATGAATTAAAAGCTCTGTTATAACAGAGCTTTTTTTATTTAAAATAATCAATACACAATAATCATTTCTACCCTATTTATCACTATTAAATATTAAGATTTTAATTATATTTTTTAACTTTATTTTTTAATAAAAGATTTATAATAAATCATATAAAATCATGAAAACAACAAAATCACTTCTTCTCTATTTACCCATACTAAATATTAAGATTTTAGTTATATTTCTTAAATGTTATATTTTAATGATACATTTAATATATAATAACATTACAAAAATAATGCGTTATATTCTAATTAATCACTACTACATAGTAATATTTAATCATTTCTTATAATTTTTCTTATTTTTAATTATTTTTATAACATACTTCTATATATAACAAAAATAAAACAACAGGTATATTTTAGTTAACATTTATGTAGACATTGTTAAATTTTTATTTTTACACTTGTATTTTTTTTATTTTTTATTACACTATAATGAAGATAAAAACATCTATTTTATCTACTTTTCCCGTATAATAATCAAATATAAACATTTCCCCTGTTTTATATTTGAAAAACTAAGTGGTTTTATTTATAAAACCACTTTTTTATTGCTAGTTATTAATAATGTGAGTATAGTTATTATAAACATTATCTTAAATGGGAGTAATCATGGGTATTTTAATTATGATATTAGTGCAAAACTTATTACTTGGCACATATGTTTCCATAAGACTTTATATGGCTTTTTTCACTAAATATTCTATGTGGGTAGTAATAACTATTCTGCTTTTAATAAATAATTTATTTTTAATTACAAGGGTATTAAATAAATACTTAAATGTGCATGTACCAGAATTTATTACATTTCTTGCCCATATTATACTAGGTATTACCATATATTTAGTTATGCTTTATTTGGCAACAGATTTAATACGTTTAATATTTAAAGCTTTAGGCAAACCATTTATAACAAATACGTTACAAGGTGTTATTGTTACATCACTTACTATAATAATATTTATATATGGTTACATTAACAGCCACTATACTCATATTACAGAATATAATATTGCACTAGATAAACCACTTAATAAACCTTTAAAAATAGTTGCACTTGCTGACTTACATATTGGTGCAGATATGAGCCAAAGAAGGCTTTTTAAAGAAGTAGAAATCATTAATAACCAAAAACCCGATATAATTATGATTTCTGGTGATGTAATAGACCATGATGTAAAAGATATTCAAGCTGGTCATTTAGAAGCCTTTAATCAATTAAAAGCACCACTTGGTGTTTATGCAGTTTATGGCAACCATGAATATTACAGTGGCACTTTTGATGAAGTAATGGATATTTTTAATAAAGCAGGGTTTAAAACTTTAGTAGATAACGCAACATATATAGATGAATATGGGTTTTATATTTTAGGTAGAGATAGCCTTCGTCATACAAATTCTGACGGTAGTGAACGAAAATCCATGAGCGAATTAGCACCATTAATAGAAGATAAATCAAAACCTATTATTATATTAGACCATGTTCCAAAAGGGTTAGCAGACGGTAAATCTATTAACGCTGATATTCAGTTTTCAGGCCATACCCATGACGGACAGTTTTTCCCTATGAACTTAATTGTTAGAGCTATTAATGTGATATCCCATGGTATGATTATAGATAAGGGATTTTATTATATAGTAACAAGTGGATTAGGGCTTTGGGGGCCACCTATGAGAGTGGGAACAAAATCTGAAATAATGGTTTTAAATGTTACAGGAAAATAAAATATTAGGCAGAATAAATTTCTGCCTTTTTTTATAAATAAATTTAAAGATTTTTTAATTTTTGGGTTGCTTGGTTTTTTATATTTTTAGGTGCGTTTTCATTTGATATAATTACATTATACATTCTTTTTGCATCATCTTTCATGCCCTTATTTTCATATATATTACCAGCATAATAAGCAGATTGAATATTACCATCAAGAGCGACAGAGTCTTCATAAAATTTTAAAGCATTTTCTAATTGGTTTTGTGATTGGTTTAAATAACCAGATACAAATAAAACATGGATTATTTTTCCTGCTTCTAAATAATATTTTGATTGTATCATTAAAACAGCAAGCTGGCTTAAAAGTTTTGTATCTTTCATACCGTTTGTAACAGAAACTTGAAATGCCATATTAGGATTTTTTAGTTTTAAATACATAAGTGCAATATTTGCACTTAATTCATCACTTTTTTTAAGAGCTAATGCGTTTACATAATATTCTATCGCCCTTTGATACTGCCCTGCATTTTTTGCTTTATTACCTGTTGCTATATATTGGTTATATAATGATACAGTGCTTGCACCAACCGTCCCAACAGGTTCTTTGCTTTTAATCACTTTCACTTCACTAATATTATTTGCAGAACTACTTTCTTTAACACTTGTTACACTTGGCTTTACTTCTTTTACAGTTACCTGTGGTTTATTTGTGCTAACATTTATATTTGCATTAGTTGATGTATTTATATTACTATTTACATTATTTTTTTCATTTTTTTTTACGTCTTCTTCCTTATTACCACTTGTTACTTCGCTTTCATCTGCACCATAAACATTTGGCGAAACAACAAATAACTGGTTAGCAGGAATAATATTATCAGGACCAACACTTTTTGTTTCCTGCTTAGTAGTAGTGCTAGTAGTATTAATTGTATTTGCAACTTGTGGTGTAGCAACTTCTTGTTTAACAGGTTGCTGTGTAGCCTGCTGGATATTATTTACAGGGTTATTAACAACTTGTTTTTCTTGAGTAACAGCTTTTGACTGCTTAACAGGTGCACTTTTAGCTGCCATACTAGTACCACTATTATTAAGTGGTTCAGATGACCCATAAGGACGGCCTAAGGATTCCACTTTATTATTTGCAGTATTTGTATTATTTTGAGATGGTGTAACAGGCGCTTTATTTGGCTGGCTGCTAGTATCTGCAACATTTTGAGAAGAAATACCTGCTTTTTTTATTAAATTATCATCTTCTTTTTTCATGAAAAAGAAAAAAGCAATAGCTATAGAAACTAAAAGAATTGCACTAACAGCAATAAAACCTTTAAGTGGTGCTTTATTTCCATTAATATCCCTTAACTCTGCACTTTTTACAAATTCTTTATATTTTTTAGTATTTACAATAGCATTACGAAGTGATGGTGGTGCCATCATTTTATCATCGTCATCTGTATCTAATGATTCTTTTTTCATTTTATTTAATGTATCAGTAATAAGACTCATTTTTTGCTCCATAAATATAATCTATCATTAATATATGTAATACATATAAAAATCAAGTATTTTATATATAAAAGCAATATTTTTTCATAATTTAATCACTTTTTATATGCTATTTTCAACATATGTTTACAATAATATGATTTTCTTGTAAAAAATATTAAATATTACAAGAAAAATAATGACAATTATATTCTCTTATGATATAAGAAAGACTACTAAACATAAAAAGGTGTTATAATGACAGATGGGTTAGATAAATTTCATGACGAATGTGCCATAGCAGGAATTTATGGTAATCATGAAGCAGCAAAACTTGTATATTTAGCATTATATGCGCAACAGCATAGGGGCCAACAAGGCACAGGTATTGCGGCTTTTGACGGCGAACATATACATGCTGAAAAAAGAGAAGGTCTTGTAGCTGATGTTTATACAAAAAAACGTCTTAAAAGATTAACTGGTAAAATAGCTATCGGTCATAACCGTTACCCTACTGACGGAATATTTTCCACTAGGAATTTACAGCCTGTTATAGCAGAACTACCTATTGGTGATTGTGCTTTGGCTTATAATGGTAACCTTATTAATGCCTTTAAAATCAGAAAGCAACTTATAAAAGAAGGTGCTATCTTCTCCACAGGGACAGATTCTGAAACTATTATGCATATGCTTGCAAAACGTTTAAATAAAGAAGACTTAATCACAGGTTTAGCTAATGTAATGAAAGAAATTACAGGTGCATATTCTATGGTGTTTATGGCTGATAATAAACTTATTGCCATGAGAGACCCAAAAGGGTTACGTCCACTTGCTATGGGTATGATGAAAGATGGATATGTGTTTGTTAGTGAAACAGTTGCGCTAGATTTAATAGATGCTCATTTTATTAGAGAAATAGAACCTGGAGAAATGGTTGTTGTGGATGCTTCAGGAATGCAGTCATTTTTCCCAAATGGTGAAACAAAACACCCTACTCCATGTATTTTTGAACATGTATATTTTGCCCGCCCTGATTCTTTTATGTTTGGTCAATCAGTTTATGAAGTTAGGAAAGATTTTGGTAGAGTTTTAGCAAGGGAATGCCCTGTGGAAGCAGATATGGTTATTCCTGTTCCTGATTCTGGTATTACTGCTACTATTGGTTATTCCGAAGAAAGTAAAATACCTTTTGAGTTAGGTATAATAAGAAACCACTATGTTGGTAGAACATTTATTGAACCAAGCCAAAATATAAGAGATTTTGGTGTTAAAATAAAACTAAACCCTGTTAAAAACTTAATAAAAGGTAAACGTATAGTTGTGGTTGATGACTCTATTGTAAGAGGCACAACAAGTAAAAAGATTGTTAAACTTTTAAGAGATGCAGGCGCTAAAGAAATCCATATGAGAATATCTGCAGCCCCTACAAGCTACCCTTGTTATTATGGGATAGATACTCCTACAAAAAAAGAACTTATATCAAATACCCACACACAAGAGGAAATAAGGAAATTTATAGGTGCAGATACGTTAGGTTATATATCTCTTGATGGTATGAAAAGCGTATTAAGGAACAATAATTTTTGCTTTGCTTGCTTTACAGGGGAATACCCTATTGACCCTGCTGATTTATTAGAGGATTAGTATAAATTAATGAAAAAACTTATATTATTTATAATCTTATTTTGTTTATCCTTTAATTTATCTTATGCTGATGACAGGCTGGATAAACCATATAATATAGGATATGCAAAACGATATGGTATGGTTGGAATATATGGCCATTTAAGTGATTATATAAAAGATGAATGGGATAACGAGCTTTCCCCTGGTGGTGGTGGCTTTATATATTACAATATATTTAACGATTTCTGGGGCAATGTTTCCATAGGTGTAAATGCTGATTATGTTGGTGGCGAATTTGTTACAGAAAAGAAAATAAAAGCTAGAGCACATATGGCACCATTGTCGTTAAATCTTGCTTATATGACTTCATCAAATATTGTGAATGCTTGGGCTGGTGTAGGTTTTTCATATAATTTTGCTACATTTAATGTAAAGGAAGCATATTTTAATAATACAAAATATGGTTTAGATACATCTATTACAAACCAATTAATTGGTGTTGATGCCTTTGCAGGGCTAGAGTACCTTTTCACAAAGGACGGAAAATGGGGGGCATTTTTTGAGTTTAGATATACTTATTCACAAATACCAAAACTAGAAGTTAATATACCAAATGTTGGCACTGTTTCAGATGAGTTAGACACACAACGGTTTAAATATACAGTAGGTTTTACATATCATTTTTAGTGGATATGTTATGTTATAACTATATCCACTTATATATATTATAAATTATAAAAGTTACTTTATATTTTCTTAGTTTATTTATATCAAATATTGTCTTAATTGATTATATATTTTTTATAATCTATATCCCCTTTTTAAGATTTTTAACTACTTGATGCAAAAAGACAGTAATGTAAAGTTAAATTTTATATTTTACTTAAAAGATAGTAAAGTAGAAAAAAACTGTAAATATAAAATTTAAATTATTAATAATACTTTGTATAAAATTATTACATAACAAATATCCTATTAACAGTAAGTATAACCAGCCAAAATATCTAAAAAACAATAATGTATTCAATTAGATTTTTTCACGTCCGTGCAGAAAATAAGATAGCAAATATTATAGGTATTATTTTTTAGATTTTCGC
>CALADT010000107.1 GCA_937890655.1 uncultured Mucispirillum sp.
CTAAAGTTACCTATTTTAATATTAGTGCCTATTCTAGTGTTACCTTGTAACCCATAAAGCATATTATGATCATATACAGGGTCTATTTTAGTAGTAACACCATTTTCATATGATTCAGAACTTGTAGTCCCCATACCATAACCTAAATAGCCACGAATATGACCATAAATTGCCACTGAATTATCGCCATTATTATATACTTCAATAGCGAAAGCTGGAACTGCCATAAAAACAGCCAGAAGTGTTAATAAAACTTTTTTCATATTTTCTTAATCCTCCTCTGATTAATTATGTATTAGTGTATTACACTTTATTTAAAATGTCCATATTTATTTTCTACACATTTAATATTTTTTTATTTATTAGGAAGTATTTGACTATGATTTTACATAGATATAACATTGTTTTATATATTTAATTATTTTAAATTTTACATTTTATTTTTAATTTAGTTTCCTTTAATCTTCCCATATTTACCATATAATCTTATATATTGCTTATATTTAATATTTTTAAAAACCAATATACAAAAATATAACTATTAAATTTTAAACTTATTTTTTATTTTTACAGGGCATTAGTTTTTCTTGTTTATTTTTGTTATAAATTATTAATATTTTTGTAAAAAAATAATAACAACAATATTATAAAATTTGTTTTATATTATAAATAGTTTAAAATAGTGTTCTCTACTATTAATGATTTTGTATCTTTTTCTGAACGGCTTATAATTTTATCATTATCTTCTAGCTCCCCTATTAAAAGTGGGGAGTATTTATTATGGAGTTTATGGTTTTTCATAACTAATTTATGGGAAGTGTTTGCATAACAATATAAACAGTTATGGGGGCATGTGGAATACTCCCCTATATCAATACACTTTAAACACTGGCAGTTTTCCCTTGTTTTATCATAAAGCATATTTCCTTTACTGTTATATTTTTTTAATGGTTTTTGAATTATTTTTTCTATTAAGTCATAGTCTATACATCTTGTATGATGAATATTATATTTTGATAAATCAATTTCTTCTGCACAAGTTTCTATTACCATATTATTATCATAGGCTATTTTAGAAAAATGCTCTGCTATATTTTCCATTTCGTTTTTTGATATTTTTTCGTATTTAAAGTTTGCATATTCTAGTGTTTTATAATCATCTATAAAGCTAATTATTACTTTATTTGTATAACCTTTTAGTTTAGAACATAATATGTTAAAGGCTTTTATATGGTATTCTAATGTATATTTACTATTTAATAACACAGGGTCATAACGGAGAATAACTTTTTCACTACCTATTATACTTGAAAGCTCTTGAAATGACATAACAACATCTTTTTTGTTTTCCATATTTACTTCTATATCGTTACTATATGGTGTTATGGTGTAATGAAAGTAAAAGTTATAGCCCATATTTTTTATATTATCTAAATAAATATGTAAGGGAGCAGAATATTTTGTCCAAAACACAATACAATCCACATTTTCAGGGCTTAGTGGGATTTGGGATAACTGATGATAATTATATGGGTTACGAACTAATACATAACCCGCCTTTAACCTTTCCATAAACCAAGAACTATAAAAAGCTGGAATATCCGTTCTTCTACTAACACTTAGTATCATAAAACTACTTTTTCCTTTTTATTTAATATAAACCATATATATTATTTTTACAACTGATTATGTATTTTATTTTTTTTTGATTTTATATAAAAAATGAATATTCTTTTCTTGAAGAAAAATAATAATTATGATATAATAAAATAATCGTATTATATTTAATGGAGAATTAAATGCAGCAGCAAGATTTTGAACAGTCCATGTCTAAATTTTTTGATAAAGCTGGTGTTCGCATTATTAAAAAAGGGGAAGGATATGAGGACAGTGAAAATATGCCTTCATATATACTGCTTGATACAAAACGTGGTGCATACTACGCAGCAGAAACAGATATCCAAGACAATATGGCAGTAACTGATAATATTACTACTTTTGCAGAAGATTCATCACTTACTCAAAATAATGCCTATGCCATATATTCATTAAGTAAAGCAGCTTGTTTTATGGATAGTAGTTTTTCATTAAATACAGGGGATGATATTTCAGCACTTAAACTAAAATCTGCCCTTATTATAAGTGATGAAAACAGCAGCCAAATGAAAACTTACCTTGAAAATAATGGTTATAAATTTCAATCTGTCCCATTAAAAAACCAATTTCTTGTTATATTTTTAGATGAAAGTGAAAAAAAACAGCTTGTAAGTATATATAACAAATATAATACCGTTAGCGAAAGTGATACAGCTGTGGAAAATAATACAGATGATGATATTACTCCTGTATTTGAACCAAAAGATGACGAAACCCCTGAAAATATTGATTTAAATAACTCTAATAATAATTTTGATGCAGAAACTCCTATTGTTGTCCCACAGGAAGATGAGGACGAACTTCCTTTAATCACAAAAGATGATTTAGAAACTAAAGAAGAACCTGCACCTGATAATAATGTACCTAATAGTGAAGAAAACAGTAGCGAAAAAAATAAAAAAGAAGAAGATGAGGAAGAAGAACTTCTTAATAATATAGACTTAAATGATTTACTAAAACCAAAAGAGGCAGAAGAAGTGCCTAAAGATGAAACAGAGGCAGAACTTTTATATAGTAAATTTTTAAACGAACAAACTGAAAAAATTGAAGTATCTAACTCAGGTCCTGTGGAAAAAAGACTTGATGAAATACCGGAAGGGCTTATTAGCGAAGATGATATTAAAGAAATGACATCAGAAGATAATAAAAAAGATAAGAAAAAAATTGCTCTTGATAAAAAGGCAGAAAAAGAAAAAGCTAAACAGGAAAAGAAAGCTGCACAACTTGCTAAAAAGAAAGAACAACAGGCTAAAAAAGAACAGCAGGAGTTTTCTTGGCTTGATGTTCCAGGAAAAGTTGTTAGTAACTTAATAGGTATTATTTTCTTTTTACCAGCTTATATTTTAAACAAATTAATACGCAGGTTTTTACCACCATTTGTTATATACTGGCTTGCTGCTATTGTTGCTGTTTATGGTGTGTATCAGACAAGTTTTTCACTTATTCCACAACCTTTTGAACAGGTGTTTGAAGAATCTGCCAACCACTCTATTAACTTAATGCAGACATATAAAGTGGAACTAAAAGAAGGGGAAAAAATAAGCCAAATACAGCAATCATCTATAAATATGTTACAAAATAGTGCCATTATGTATCATGGATTTATTCACGGTGTGGATTTAGCTATGAATAAAGGTATTTTACTACAATATCTTTTAGGGTTTGCAGCAGCTATTTTGATTATTCCAGCATTTAGGTTTATTGGTAAAACATTAACAATATTTGCCATACTTTCCTATTTTCTGCTACCGGTATTAACTTATTCTCAATCAAAAATGATTGAATATGCGTTTATGCTTAGTGAAATTAATTTAACAGCATCTACTGTTACATTTTTAGTATACATCTACCCAGTAATAATGTTTTTTGCCGTATTGGTATTATCTGCTACACTTGTGCCAGATACAAAAAAAAGAAGTGAGGTGCTTCCGTGAATAATAACAAAGTAAACCCATTAGAATGGGATGAAACAATGAAAATAGGGGAATATACGTTAGATAACCATACAAAAGAGTTTTTAAGAATATCTAACACATTTATTGATGCTAGAAATGCAGGCAATGCTGAGGACCATATTGACTCTATACTTAATCAGTTTACAGAGTATTCCCATAAACATTTCCCAGCACAAGAAGATTTAATGGAGCGTATTTCATACCCTTCCCTAGCTGAACACAGGGCAGAACATAAAAGGTTTAATATTGATTGTGCTAAACTGTTAAAAAAACGTCTACTTTTAAAAAGGTCTGATGTGCCACTTGATGAATACGATGAACGTGGAGCTGAAGGATTAATTATTGATATTACTGACTTTTTAACAGACTGGTATCACAGACATTTACTAGATGCTGATAAAAGATTATCTGATTATTATAACTTTGAATATAACGAATAAAAAGCAGGCTTTTAAACCTGCTTTTTTTGTAATTACATAACACATTTTATTGTTTTAAAACATATCTACTTAATGCGAATAAGTAATTATATTAAAATTAACATTGTAGTAGGAAATAACCTACCCAACCCCTATGATACCAATAATACATAATAATTTTAAGTTAAAAAAATTATTAATTCTTCTATAATATATGGAAATTTTTAAATTAAATCTTCTTATAAAATATATTATTTAATATTTAAAAAAATGTAATTATGAAAATAATAACGCAGATTATTTATCTGCTCTATCCTTTAAATAATTATTTTTATTTATTTTATTTATTAGTATTTTCTTGATTAATATGTTTAGACATAAAAGCTATACGCTCTTTTGTAAATTCTTTACATATTTCTTTTAATTTATCTATCCTTACTTCATATAACTCAACTAATTGTGGTAAAATATAGTCTACCCGTTTCTCCTTACCAAGATTAATTATAAGTTTTTTTACAGACTTCTCAAAAACAGTATCTCGCTTGATATCTATTTCTTTTGAACTAAACATATTTCTTTGACATACTTTATTAAAATATATCTTTTTATTATTAAATAAGTCGTATTCTTCAATGGCCATATTACAATAAGTAACTAAATTATTAATCTTTTTTTCATTTTTGCTATAATGAT
>CALADT010000108.1 GCA_937890655.1 uncultured Mucispirillum sp.
GTAAGGGTAATTTATATTTGATACTTATATAAATAACATTAGATTGACTTGTAACGAGAGATTATGTTTGTAAGGGTAATTTATATTTGATACTTATATAAATAACATTAGATTGACTTGTAACAAGAGATTATGTTTGTAAGAGTAATTTGTATTCTTAAACTAATAACTCTTGTTACAGGCTAAATTATAAAGCCATAAGGCATAATGCAAGATATAATTACAAGGAAGTATTAAGAAAAGTATTAAGAAAGGTTTTTTGGGGTGGGAATTGTGAGGGGATATATATAAACGAAGCCGTCCCAAATCCCCCCTTTTTGCCTGTTCTCACACCTGCCAAAAAAGAAAATTTGCCTGTTCTTGCTTCTACAAAAAAAATTTTTGATACGCATCAAAAAAGAAGTATTGATATGTATAACAGCAATCATTTTGCAATCAAAACGACATAAACTATTGATAATAAAAGAGTATAAATTTTTTATAAAGAAATAATTAAATATTGCCGTAAGTGATTTTATAGTAATAATCACGACAGCTTTTTTGCTATATGTATCAAGTAGTTATAAATATTTTTAAAAAAAGCCTTGACAATTTTTTTTATATTTATACATATATTATTATGAATATGTCTTTTTTCTTTTTTTCCTTTTTCTTTTTTGCTGGTCAGGTTATATATAACAGACTATAAATAACAGGTTATAAACAACAGATTACATATAACAGGTTATATATAACAAACTATATATAACAGATTACATATAACAGGTTATAAACGACAGGTTACATATAACAGACTATAAACAATAAGTTATAAATAACAGGTTACATATAACAGACTATAAATAATAAGTTATAAATAACAGATTACATATAATATATATATAATATACATTTAAATATTATTCAAATCGCCTCCAAATTCCACTATCTATTTTTTTTTAAAATCAAGCAATAAGCAACACATTACACATAGTTATTTAATCATATTCTTGCTTGTATTTAATCATATTCTTGCTTGTCTCAACACTTTATTGCTTAGTAGTGTTATTTATTACTTTTTTGCCTATCTCTTGCCACGAGCCAAAATATAAACAATTATGACTATATTATAATTAATACTTGATTGTTACTGCTTTGACTGCAAGGGTTACTTTCTTCTTTTATTTCTTAAAATAAATAATATTGATATAATAATAAGTGCTACAATAATGCTTATTACTATTGTTGGCGATATAATAGGCTTATTTAAGTCTTTGAGTAACAACAAACACTCATCACTACTTAACCTTTGATATACCTTATTTTCCGACATGTTAAAATTTATAGTGCGAACTTCGCAAGCATTATAAATTTTGTTGAAATTATCGTAATCAGGGTTATATTTTATTGTATATATTATATTCCCTTCTTTTTTCGTAATTATATTGCTATCTTTAAAGAAACTACTTAATATATTTTCCTCAGCAAATGCAATGCTATTTGATAATATGAAGGTAGCAAGCATAATATACTTAATCATTTTTTTAGCAACTCCTTTAATAGCTTTTTTTCCACATCTAATGCGTTTACTTTTTCTTTAAGCCGTGTCAACTCCTCATCTTTATTTATAATGTCATTATCGTTTAGGAGGGGGCTGCCTTTACCGTCTATTAAATAATTTAAATTAATATTGTATTGATTTATTAGTAAGAATAATAAGTCGTAACTTGGCTTTGTTTTTCCCTGCTCTATACTGCTTATCGCTTGCCTTGTTACTCCTAGCGCTGTCGCCATCTCTGTTTGTGTCTTAAAAATCTTTTCCCTAATTTCTTTAAACCTATCAGTCATTTATACACACAATAAAATATTTTTTTAAAAAATACGCAATTACTGCTTGACAAAGCAAGTATTGCTTGCTATAATCAGCACATAAAGAGAGAACACGATACAAGCTACTTAACATATAATGCTTTATGGCACATTCTAATAAGAAGCGTTAACAGGTAAAGCAATATATAATAAATAACAGCTTATAGAGTGTATAACTCAACTTTATTTAACATAATAAATCATAGTTATTACTTAACTATGTAGGGGGAATTATAGCATATGCTACAGCTCAAATTAAACATTGATAACATAAGCTTATTAAATGTTATCAAAATCAAAAATAAGCCTTGTAAGGTCTACAAAACTGCAAGGCTTGGTGGTAAAGTGTTATATGCCGTTGCGAAAAACAACAACGACATATACCATATAACGAATACTACCGTATAACAATTAAACCCTTGCTGTGAGTGTATGCATAGCAGGGGAAACA
Organism: uncultured Mucispirillum sp.; assembly: GCA_937890655.1. Classification (GTDB taxonomy): domain Bacteria; phylum Chrysiogenota; class Deferribacteres; order Deferribacterales; family Mucispirillaceae; genus Mucispirillum. Next base: position 2,300 of record CALADT010000108.1, read on the forward strand.
ATAAAAATTTATCCTTACATTTCTTTTATAATATAGAAATGCGGGGAAGTCAATAAAAAAAAAGAGGTATAAAATGAAAATTAAAATTTATGTAGCAAGCTTAGCAGATTATAATAATGGTAGACATTATGGCAAGTGGATAGACTTGCAAGGCAAAAACTATGATACTGTAATGTTAGAAATAAAAGAAATGTTGAAAAAAAGCCCAGAGGCACCATATGCCGAAGAGTGGGATATTCACGATTACGAGGCTCCTTTTGAAATAAGTGCGGGGGAGGACCTGAGAGCACTTATGGAAATAGTGGAAGCGTATTACGGTTGTGAGGCGTCAGAAGAGGCTAAAGATGCGGCTGCTGAAATTTTTAACAAAGACGACTTAAAAAACGTTTATTATGACTTTTGTCACTACTATCGCGGGGAGTGCGATAGTTTAGAAGAGTATGCAGAAGAGTTATACGAGGAAAGCTCCGACTTCCATTTATATCACTATGTTAATTGGGAGTGGGTTGCTGAAGACTTGGAAAGTGACGGATATGAATTCGTGGATGGGCATGTTTTCTTCAGGGATTTTTATTAAAAAATAGCAGGGCATCAAGCCCTGCAGTAGTTATATAATATAATGTTATTATATAACTTTCTGATTACCCTGTAAATTTTACAGGGCTTTCAAAAGGTTATATATAACCTAAAAAAAAAGAGGTATAAAATGGACAAAAAACATCTATTTAACAACATTACTGTTTTTTTTGACAGAGAAAAAAAACAAGCACTAATTTATTTTATTGATAAAAAAAATAATTATTATTTTATTGATAGAATAGTGAACGTTAAAGATAACTATAGTTTAAAAGCTTTATCAAGTATATGTTTAAAAGCCATACTTGATGATAAAAGCTTTAAACATAAGCTTTTTCACGGAAAAATCTTAGATAGAAGTATAAATAATCTTAAACGTGGAGAACTTGATACTATTAAGTATCAAGAAGATAATGAACATATATATTATGTGTATAATAATAATTATTATATAATATATATAAAGTAATATAGATTATTTTTAATAATGCAAAAAAACAAAGGAGATAAAGCAATGATTATATTTACAGAATGGGATTTAAGTGTGATAATTGAATCACACTTAAACAAAAATCCTTTTTATCACTCATTAAGTGATGAATTACAAAATAAAATAATAAATATGGTCTATGATTACGTTATAAATGTAGATATACCTAGCAATATATTATTTGAAAAACTCAGACCTTTTGGAATACTTTTTATGATTGCAGGCACTGCCACATAAAAAATAGAAATACAACAAGAAACTATGCTTATGATTGGGAAATATAAAGCTTATAAATATTCTTATCTATAAAAGAAATACAGGGAAATTACAATATTGTAACGAACATATGTTCTATATTTTCCCTTGCAAAAATAATTCAAAGGGGGTATATTATGAAACTGGCTGTAATAATAGACGCTGTAGATAAAATAGAGAAATACAGCCCAGACTTTACTATTAATATGTTAAAAGTATTTCTCTATGTTGCAACCCATCCAGATAGGACACAAAAAGAAATACAGCAAGATTTAAATATAAATATTGGGACAATTTCTAGGGTTGTTTTATCTCTTACAGAGGGAGGCAGTAAAAAGAAAGGGTTAAGACTATTGAAAGGAGTTTTAAATACTGATGATTACAGAAGTAGGACTTATTTTTTAAGCAACAAAGGCTTAAAGCTTGTTGCAGAACTCACAGGAGGAGAAGATGAGTAAACAAAAATTACCGAAAGGTATAAGAGTAAAAGAAAACGGTTCATTTATTGTTGACGTTACCGTTGACCAAAAGAGGATTACTAAAACCCTTAAAACCCTACCAGAAGCCTTAAGGGTTTTAGCAGAAATACAGCTTGGGCAGAACTTACAAAAAGATAAAAATATAACCCTGTCGCAAGCCATAGACCACTGTTTAAAAACACAGTGGAATAATAGCAGGTCAGTTAGTGGAATAATGACCGCTATTAATCATCTTATAGAATATTTTGGCGAAAATTACAAGTTAAATAATATAAATACAGGAGGTGCTAGCGGGTTTGCAAATCATTTGTTAAAGTCAGGCATGAAGCCTGCTAGTATAAATCAGTATTTAGTCAGGTTAAGCACTATATGTTATCGTGCTTACGAAGATGGCTTTATAAATAAGCCGTTAAAGATTAGAAGATTAAAAGTTAAATCTTGCAATAAAAGCCAGTTAGATGAAGGTATGTTTAATGAATTAGTTGAATACTTTAATAACAAGAAAAAGTATATATATGCTGACCTTCTTTGTGTTTTGTATTACACAGGGATGAGGATAAGTGAAGTATTAAATATGAAAGATAAGAATATAGATTTTGAGACAGGAACGATAACGATATGGGAAAACAAAACAGACAACCCAAGAACAATACCTATATTAAAAGAAATACAGCCTATTCTAACAAAAAGAGTAGAGACAAAATTGTTTAATAATATAACATATCAAAGCTTTTTACGGTTTTTTAATATAGCAAAGATAGCCTTAAACATTAGTTCGGACATAACGCCGCATTCTTTTAGGCACTGTTTTTTAAGCAACCTTGCAAAAAAGAACGCTAATGCTAGTTTAATCCAGGCTTGGGCGGGACATAAAAGTATAGTTACCAGCCAACGATATATTCACTTGTCGGGAGCAGACCTAAAAAAATTCGCTCAAGAACATTTAGAGGGGGAATAAACCCCCTTGATTTTTACCACAAAATAAACTACAATCACACAAGCGATTGGAGAATGATGAAAAATTTTTAAAAAATAAGATAACTTATTTATAATATTGCGTATATTAAATAGGAAATACAGAATAATTGCAAAAGATTATTGCTGTTTTCCAATCGCAAGTTTTTCTTGCTTATAATTTTTGCAAAGTTGTAAGTAGTTGGTATTAAAAATAAATATTAATTTATAATAGTAAATATTATAATAAAAAAAAATTAATTTGGGGTTTTTCTGCAACCGCACAAAACGATTGCAGAACGGTTGCAGATTTCCAACCGAAAGACACTAATTTATGATGTTGTGCAGTTGAATATTTGCTTATAACTTATTTATAAATAACAAGAAAATAAGTGTTTAAAAAAAAGGTGTTTTTAGTGAAATATTATAAATTAAAAAATATGAAATAAAGCAGAATTACTACCAAAATACTAGGAGATAAAATGAAAAAGATTTTTTTAATTACTTTAAGCATAGTAATGCTATCAACAAATTTATATGCAGAAGATATGTACCATGAATACGGCAATCATGACTTGCATAAGGAACATAGTAACCATAATATGAACCATGAACATGGTAATCATGAAATGCACCACAATAATAATATGCATGGTCATTATAAACATGCCACATCCATTTGATTTTCATGGAATGCAGTTTAGGGTAATTGATAGAAATGGAAAAACTACACCATTAAATGAGCAGAGTTTTAAAGATACAGTTAATATAGAAGCTAGAGAAAATGTGAAGATAATTGTGGAGTATAAAGTTGATGGAATAATGATGTATCACTGTCATATCTTATAGCATGAAGAAAACGGAATGATGGGTCAGTTTAATATTGAATAAAAAATGGAGATAAAAATATAAGAAAAATAAGGCAAAAATAGTAAAATAATTTTTTTTTTAAAAAAATAAAAAAAGTTATTGACAAAAAATAATAATTTTGATAAAT
>CALADT010000109.1 GCA_937890655.1 uncultured Mucispirillum sp.
GTTTTAACAACCACTTTTTTTATTTTATCTGTTGCAATCGTTTTTGGAATTTATATAAATTTGAATTAACAAATGTTTCTGTTGGAATAAAAACATATATTATTTTAAATACATTATTATTAAATGGCAGCATAAAAGATGACGGTTGTATTATTTTAGATGAACCAGAAGTGCATTTACACCCAGAATATCAAGTAAAATTTGCAGAAATCATAGTATTATTACAAAAAGTGTTTAATTTGCATATTTTAATAAATACTCATAGCCCTTATTTTTTAAGAGCAGTAGAAGTATATGCTTCAAAACATAGTATTGCTGATAAATGTAATTATTATCTAGCTCAAATAAATGAAGATAATAAAACATCAGATATAAAAGAAGTAACAAAAGATTTAGAGCAGATTTATAAACTTCTTGCTGAACCATTTAATATGTTGGAAAATATGATAAATGAGTAATATAGTTTGGCATACAACTACGCTTAAAGAGTCTTCTTTTGATAAGGATAATAAAGAATATATGACAGAAAGTTCTTTAATAGTTTATGATTTTGATAAAATTAAAGATGATTTTGCAACGATTAATGGTCAGTGTAAAAATTGTAAGCCACGTTCAGTAGATGCGTTATATTGTGAAAATGATTCTAAAATATATTTTATTGAATTTAAAAATGGTAAACTATACGATGATAAACATAGTAATAAAAAAGAAGCAAATAAAGGTAAAATAAGAGAAAAGTTTTATGATAGTATAATTATCTATTCTCGACTAAAAAATATTACGCTTAATAAACTTGTTAATAAAGCTATATTCGTGCTTGTTTATAACGAAGAAAAAAACAAAGGAATACAGGGTTCTCAAGGTATATCACAAACATCATCGTATAATAATCTAAATAAGGTGATTAATAGAATAGCTAAAACAAATCCTTCTACATTTGATTTTAATAAATTTATTAAATTTATATGTAATGATGCTTGTTTATATACAGAAAAAGAGTTTCAAGAAAAGTTTGTTAATAAATATGAAACCACTTCACCGTAAAAGTAAATGGCATTATTATAACAAAAAAGACAATGGGATTTTTTATAAACTATTATAAATTTTTTCAATTACTTCTTTACTTTTATTAAACTTAACTGCTGTTTTTTCAATTATCATATCTTTTTCTATATTAAACTCTTTTAAAGTTTCAATTTGATTAATAATACCTTGCTTGATACCTTTTTCAAAGTTTTCATTTGCTATTTCTTGTTCTCTCATTAACATAGTCATATATTCTTGCCTCCATTCTTTACTTTCTTTTATTGTTTTTATTTTTTCATTTAACATATTTATAAAGCTGTTGTTATCTTTTTGTCCGTTTATATATTTTAAAAATGATTTTAAATTTTTATCTTCCACATTTTCAAAGGCTTTTGCATTAAAAAATATTTTTTTAGCTTTATCTTCTAATTTTATTAAGTTATTTTCTATGCAAATATTTTCAAAAGTATAAACAGGTAAGTTTTTATCAAATGGGTCAAAAGCACATATAAAAATAATAAAGCTATCTTTTAAATTTTTATATGTTTCGCCTTTTTCTATAATATCTAAATCAATTAACCCTTGATAATATCTTGTTCTTTTTGCTAAGTTTTTATTATCTGCCACCTGCATTTCTATATTATAAACTTTTCCATCAGCTTCCAAATAAACGTCTAAACGGATACTTTTAGCATCATACCTAATGTTTATAGATTTCTGTTCGTCAATATATTCTATATCTTTAATTTTTATATTTAATAAGTTTTCAAGCACTTCTTTACAAACTGCCTTATCACGCATAAGTTTAGCAAAAATAAAATCATTGCTAATAGTAAGGTTTTCCCATTTATCGCATTCATTAATATACACTTTTCACTTCCTACATAGGTATATATATAATATAGCATATATTATATCTTCCACAAGTGATTTTTCTAATCTTTTGACAATATTTTATAATTATGGTAAATTATATTATGGGGATAATTGCAGGAGGTGTATATGGAGCCGAAAAATAAAACCATTGCCGTTATAGATATAGGAAGTAATTCTATACGATTGCAAGTTGCAAGAGTTGTTGATAGAGCATATAAAGTAATAAATGACTATAAAGCAACTGTTCGTATTGGGGATAATGTATATAAAACAGGAAGATTTTCTCAAGAGGCTATTGATACACTTGTGCAAGTGCTTTCAAATATTAAAACTATTATGGATAGCGATAATGTGGAAGTGTGCCGTGCTGTTGCCACTGCCTCATTTAGAGAGGCAGAAAACGGGCAGGAAGTAGCACAGATTATAAAAGAAAAAACTAATATAGATGTGGAAATAATCTCCGGTAAAGAGGAGGCAAGGCTTATGTATCTTGCAGCTTCTTATTATTTCCAAATGAATGACAGTAACGTTTTACTTGTGGATATGGGTGGCGGTAGCACAGAGTTTAGTTATGCAGAAAACGGATGCCTTATAGCTTCAGAAAGCACGCCTTTAGGTTGTTCTAAACTAAATTATGAGTTTTTAAAAGGCGATATTCCTAGCACAAAAGAGATTAAAACACTACAAAAATATTTAGATGATATAATTACAGAAATATTGCCTAATGCTAAAGTTACAAAACTTATTTGTTCCGGTGGCACAATAAATAATATTTCTGCAATTTATAATAAACGTCAAAACTATTCTGATGCTGCTGTTAAGTTTGTAGACAGCGTATTTTTAAAGCATTTCTTTAATGAAATAATCAGTAAAAAACTAGAAGCACGGCTTAAAATTACAGGGATTGAGCCAACCCGAGCAGATATTATATTAAGTGCAACCATACTAGTTAATCTACTTATAAATAAATATTCCTTAAACGGATTCTACACCCTTTCTGGCGGTTTACGTGCAGGGCTGACTATTGATGTAATGAATAGTATGGGTATAGAGCTAGAATTTCAAGGGGTTAATGCTGATGTGGATTATGCTAGGCTTATTGAAACAGGTAAAAAGTATTCCTTTGATGAAAAACATGCAGAGCAGGTTACAAGGCTTTCAAAAATATTATTTAGCAGGCTTGAAGATATACTAGAGTTAGAAGAAAGTGATTACAGGTTACTTGAAGCTGCTGCAATGCTTCATGATACAGGCACTCATATTTCATATTCAAAACATCATAAACATTCATACTACCTAATAAAAAATACGGAACTTCCAGGGTTTAATGATGATGAAATAGAGATTATAGCCAATATTGCAAGATATCATAGACGTTCTATGCCTAAAAAAAGCCATGATAATTTTACATCACTTCCTGAAAATACCCAGCAGAAAGTAAAAAAACTTGCAGCTATTTTGCGTATAGCTGATGGACTTGATAGAACCCATTCCCAAATAGTAAAAGATATTTCAGTAAAACAAGAAGATGATAAGCTTATTTTTTCACTAGAAATAGATAAAGGCACAAATGTGGATATGGAAAAAACAGGCTTTAATAAAAAGAAAGATTTATTAGAACGAGTATTACAATTACATGTGGAGCTTATATAGAATATGAAAACATATTTATACGGCATAATAAATATAGGTGCTAGTGCTTTTCGCATGGTAGTTTCAGAGATAAGTAAAGACAAGGTTAATGAAATAGATTACCTTATAAAACCTTTACGTCTGGGGATAGATACATTTTCTCAAGGTTATATCTCTTTAGAACACGTTAAGCAGGCAGCAGATATTTTAAGGGGTTTTAAATTAAAGCTGGAAGAATACGGCATAAAGCAATACAAGGCGGTATGCACTAGTGGTGTCCGTGAAGCTTTAAATAAAGATTTCTTTATTGATTATATTAAAATCCATGCTGGTATAGATATTGTTATTCTTGACCCGTCAGAAGAAATATATATAAAATACCTTACTGCAAAACTCTCTGTGGCAAATTTTGATAAAATGGAAAAACAAGGGGTAGTATTTGCAAATATTGCAAGTGGTAATGTAACTTTATCTGTAACAAAAGGTGATAATATACTTTATTCTGGTGCCCTGCCTTATGGTAGTTTAAGGCTACGTCAAATGTTTAGGCATATTATACCGGCAAAAAGGCATAGAGCTTTTGACCAATACGCTGAAAATATGGTTTCCACCGTTGCAGGCACAATAGATAATATAAAAGTGAAAAACCTTGTAGGTAGTGGTAGCTCTATTAATATGATGCTTAGAATCTTTAACCCAAAAGATGATTTTATAACACTAGATGAGCTTGAAAAAACATATAATAAAATAAGAAGTTATACAAAACAGGATATAGTAGATGAACTAAAATTAAGAGATGATGAAGCAGAAGTATTAGTGCCTACATTGTGTATCTATATCCACTTATTAAAATATACAGGGGCAGATAGGTTCCATTTTTCTCCAATAGATTTTCCGTCCACATTAACTAATTTTTATGCAGGAAAGCTGGTGGATAAAAATTTCCAAAAAAGAATAAAAACATCTATGCTTTCTGTGGGTGAACGGTTTAATATTAATATATCTCATGCAAAACGAGTATCTAAATTTGCAAAAAAGCTGTTTACAGAGTTTCATGACCTGCATTCCCTTGATAAAAAGCAATATTATATACTAGAAATGGCTTCACTTTTATATCAAGTAGGAGCATATATTGACCCAAAAAATGTTACAGAAAACTCATACTACATAATAAAATCCATTAGTATTCCGGGGATAAATATAAAAGATGTACACCTTACTGCCAATGTGATTTATAGTATGGATATAGATAAAGCAAACAAAAAAACAGAAGAATATAATAACCTTTTAAAAGAAGAAAAACTTGTTGTTAGTAAACTTGCATGTATTTTGCGTATGGCTTATGCGTTAGATAGTAGTAAAAGTGGTATTATAGAAGATATAGAAATAATCCAAAAAGAAAACATTATAATTATCAATACAAAAGTTAGAAAAGAGCCTTTTATAGAGCTTTTTACCTTTGAAAAAATAAAATACAGCTTTGAAGAAACTTTTGGGATACCTATTGATATAAGAACTACTGTGATATACGATTAAAGGAGCATAACATTATGAACCATAATAAAAAAGAACATTATATTAGCAGAGAATTAAGTTGGCTAGGGTTTAATGAACGAGTATTAAGTGAATCTCTTGATAGTCATAACCCACTAATGGAGCGATTAAAGTTTACAGCTATATTTTCTTCCAATATGGATGAATTTTTTATGGTAAGAGTGGCAGGGCTAATTGAGCAGATAAGTGCAGGTTATAATAAAACAGATATTGCAGGCTATACTCCACAAGAGCAGATTATAGCCATATCAAGGCTAACAAAAGAGCTTATTGTAAAACAGCAGGAAATATTTAACCAGCTAAAACAGGAGCTTGAAAAACATAACTGTATTTTTAACCCTGTTATAACTGATGAATATTATGAAGATACAGAAGATATTTTTATTGATGCCATAATGAGTGTCATAAGTCCTGTAACACTAGACCCTGCCCACCCATTTCCTTTTATATATAATAAACGTATGACTATTATTTCCACATTGGAAAAACAGGGGAAAGAATATTATTCTCTTATAATGTTGCCTGAAAATATACGTAGGTATTTCGTATTACAAAAAGGTAATAAAAAAATAATTTTTACTGTGGAAGAAATAATAAAAAAACATATTAAAAAATTATACCGTGGCTATAATGTAAAAAGTGTAAATGTTTTTAGGGTAACACGAAATGCAGATATAGAAATGCGTTCAGAAGAAATAGCTGATATGATATTATCTATGAAAGATTTCCTTTCAAGACGTGTTAAAGGTGCTGTAACACGTGTTGAAATAGAGCAGGAAACACCACCATATATTGTGGAATTTCTGCAAAAAATGGTTAATTTTACAGAAATGGAAACCCAATATGTGGACGGTGTTATTGATTTAACATTTTTAAGCAATTTAGCATACCTTATACCGTCTTTACAGTTTTCAAAACATATTCCACACCCACTGCCTTACGGTTTTAATGGTGAAGAAGTGTTTGATATGCTAAAAAAACAGGACATTTTTTTCTTCCGTCCCTATTATTCTTTTAATACTGTTTCAAAGCTAATATGTATAGCAGCAGAAGATAAAAATGTGCTTGCCATAAAAATGACACTTTATAGAACAAATAGAGATTCTTCCATACTAGCATCCCTTGTAAAGGCTGCAAAAAGTGGTAAACAGGTAAGTGTAGTTGTAGAACTTAAAGCTAGGTTTGATGAAGCAAGAAATATTGACTGGGCAAAAAATTTAGAAGATGCCGGTTGTATTGTAACATACGGTATAGCAGGCCTTAAAATCCATGCAAAATGTCTTTTAATTGTAAGACGTGAAGGGGATAGTATAAAACGTTATACCCACGTAGCAACAGGTAACTATAACGAAAATACAGCAGCACTATATACAGATGTGGACTTAATAACATCAAATGATAATATAGGTAGAGATGCAGCACAGCTTTTTAACTACCTTATGGCCTATACTGATGAAAAATCATGGCGTTCATTAAGTGTAGCACCTTTTACTTTAAGGGAAAAAATATATGAGCTTTTTGATAATGAAATAAAAATGGCAAAATCTGGCAGACAGGCACGGGTTATTATGAAAATGAACGCTTTAATAGATAAAGATATTATTAATAAAATGTATGAAGCATCTAATTCTGGAGTGCGTATAGATTTAATTGTTCGTGGTATATGTGGCTTAAAAGCAGGCTGTAAAGGGTATAGTGAAAATATAAAAGTAAGAAGTATTATAGGCAGGTTTTTAGAACATGCTAGAATATTTTATTTTGAAAACGGTGGTAGTCCAAGGTATTTTATATCATCTGCTGATATGATGCCAAGAAACTTAAATAGACGTGTAGAGCTTATGACGGAAATAGATGATAGTAATTTTCAAAAATCTCTCCATAAGTTTTTAGAAATCACCTTAAAAGATAATATGAAAGCATGGCAACTACAAGGTGATACTTTTACAAAAATAGTAAAAGATGAAAAAGAAGAAGCAATAAGCTCACAAAACTATTTTATGGAACAAAAACTTATATAAGAACAAGTAGAAGAAAAATAGTAGATAAACTTATTTTATGGTAAAATAGTAATCATATTAGCGATGCTATCACTGATTGCTATTCTACCATTACCAACAGAACATATTTTGTATGGGCTGTTTTGCACAAGCATAATTTTAGCTCCAGGAACAAACCCTAAAGATGAAAAATGCATAGCATCATTACTGTTTTCAAAATCTAAAGAAGCAATAGTGTAAGTATTATTTGCAATAGCTTCACTTAATTTCATATTATCACCATAAATAATTTAATATGATAATCAATATCACTTTATTAATAAGTATAATTTAATATTTTTGAATATATTTGTCAATAATAAAAAGTAGAATACAATATCTATGGTTGCTTAATTATTGATAGTTAAGTTTTTTGTGTGTTTTGTATATAAAGAATACCTTAGTTTTAATTATAAGAAAAACATATATTTTATAAAAAACTAAAAATTTATGATAAAATATAGCAATAACTTTATAAATTATCGCTATATTTTATAACTTTTATTTAGTAAGTAAACTTTCAAAGTTAGGTAAAAATGAAAATACTTTTGTAGACCATACTGCTAAAGCTGTCATTGAGTTAGTTATTAATAATATACCTATTATAACTAGCAAAATACCTGCAATACGTTCTACCCATATAAGTACTTTTCCAGATTTTCTTATAAGGGACATTACTTCGTTTACTGCAAGGGCGGATAATAAAAAAGGAATCCATAACCCTAAAGAATAAACAAAAAGTAATACCATACCTTGATATATGGATGATTCTTGTGAAGCTACTGCTAATATCCCTGTTAAAATAGGGCCGATACATGGTGTCCAGCCTAATACAAATACTATGCCTAATATAAAAGCGTTTACAAAAAATGGGAACGATTTTTTTTGATAATTAATTTTAGCTGTTTTCATAAGTAGTTTTATTTTAAATAACCCTATCATATGAAGTCCGAAAATAATAAGTATAACACCGCCAATTTGAGCTAATAACACTTGGTATGATTTTAGAAACGTGCCAATAGATGTGGCAGAAGCACCTAAAGCAATAAATATAATAGTAAACCCAAGCCCAAAAAATATAGCACCTAAAAAGGCTTTTAATCGTGGGGAATATTTTGTATCATTTGAAGCATTTTTCAAATTTTCTATACTTTCTCCAGACATAAATGATAAATAGCCTGGAAGTAGTGGAAATATACATGGGGATAAAAATGTTAAAAGGCCGCCTAAAAATGCAAATAATATACTTGGGGTTTCAGGGGCAAAACTGATTATTCCTGTTGCTTCCATTTTCTTCTCCTTAAATTAAAAATAAAATTTATAAAATTGTATAGAAATTATAAATTTTCCTTATAATACAATGAAAAAATGTAGATATTGTGTAAGATGATTTTTTTTAAATATTACCAAAATAATTTTTAGTATAAGTTAAAACAGCAATAAAATTATTGGGGTAGATATGAATAGTAGAACAAAACTTATTGTAGCCGGTGTTATTGTTTTAGGAGCATTAACCTTCTTAATTATTGGTGGTTTTGATTCTCACTCTATGCATGATGCTGATATAAAAGATATTGTATCTAACCCAGAAGATTTTCAAGATAAAGGCATTAAAGTAACAGGCACAGTAGTGGACGGCACAATTATGAAAACGCCCCTTAGTGCTAACTTTAAAATAAAAAGTAATGAAACTGATGTTGTAATGAAAGTTGTATATAAAGGTGTTGTGCCTGATACATTCCAAGAAGATATTGATGTTATTTTGGAAGGCAGATACGATGAGGCATCTAAACATTTTGTAGCAAGTAAACTACTTACAAAATGTCCTTCCCGTTATGAAGGAATGGACTATAAAGAACACGAGAAAGCAATAGCGGATAAAAACGCATAAATATAAACTCCTCATAAAATATTAACTGTTATAAGGCTCGGGCAAAACCGAGCCTTATTTATATGTTAGAAGATTAACAAAGAAATGTTATGTGTTAATTTATTCCATAAAATAATGCTTAAAATTATAATAAAAATGTTTTATACTAATTTTTAAATTTTATAAAATAAAATGGCAGGTTTATTTTGGAACAAGAAAAAAACAGCTCTACTTCTTTAATATCGCTAAAAAAAGCTGGTAAAATATACAGCCATATTACAGCACTTAAAAAAATAGATTTAGATATACATAAAGGGCAATCCATAACTATTTTTGGCCCTAATGGTGCAGGCAAATCCACTCTTTTAAAAATCCTTTCCATGCAAAATAAATTAAGTTATGGTGAGCTTTTTTATAATGGTATAGCCTGTGGAAAAATAAATAATAGTTTTAAAAAATCTTTTGGTGTAATATCTCATGCACCTTTTTTATATGAAAACTTATCTGCTATGGATAATTTAAAGTTTTATGGTAGCTTATATAATGTAAATAAAGTGGAAGCAAGGGCAAAAGAGCTTTTAAACCAGCTTGATTTATATAAAAGAAAAGATGATATTATAAAATCATTTTCAAGAGGCATGTTACAGCGTGTATCCATTGCAAGAGCATTAATTCATAACCCAGATATAATATTTTTAGACGAACCATATACAGGCCTTGATAGTGCTGCATCAAATAAATTATCAGAGCTTATTAAATCACAGATTTCAGAACATAAAACAATTATAATGGTTACCCATGATATAACAACCGGTTTAAATTTAGCAAACAGAGTAGTAATTATAAATAAAGGTAGTATTATATATGATAATAATAAAGCTAATATAGATATAACTACTTTTGAAAAAACATATATAGATATGGTAGAAAATAAGGTGGCAATATGATATATTTAAAAACCATATATACCATACTAAAAAAAGATATTTTAATGGAAATAAAAAGCCGTGAAACTATAAATTCTTCATTAGTTTTTGCTGTATTATTAGTTATAACATTTAGTTTTATTATGGAACCTGCAAGTGATGTGGAGCGAAAAATTGCAGGTGGAATATTTTGGATGGCTGTAACATTTGCAGGTATATTAAGTATTAATAAAAATATGATGAATGAAATGCAGGGTGGAAATTTTGAAGCCTTAATGATAGCCCCTGTGGATAAAAGTGCTATTTATTTTGGAAAAGTAATATCCAACTTTATTTTTTTAATAGTGCTTGAAATAATACTTATTTTGCTTTTTATAATATTTTATAATATAAATATACTATCTCATAAATTAATGGTAGTAGTGCTTATTGCTGCAACTTATGGTTATGCAGCTATTGGAACACTTTTTTCTATAATAAGCATAAAAACAAAGGCAAGAGAATTTATGCTACCCCTTTTAATGATACCTATTATGATACCTATTATTATAGCAGCAATTCTTTCCACTAATGTTTTTATTTTTGGATATGATATTCATTTAAGTTATTTATGGATAAGGTTAATGGTTGTATTTGATATAATATTTTCAGCAGTTATTTTTGCAATTTTTTCAAATATAATAGAGGAGTGATATTTTAATGGAAAAATTAGCTAAACTAGATAAACTATTTTCTATACTTTTATTTATAGTTATACCTATTGGGCTTTATTTTGCATTTTTTTATGCACCTATGGAAAAATATATGGGCTATGTGCAGAAAATATTTTATTTTCATGTATCTTCTGCATGGGTTGGTTTTTTTGCGTTTTTTATAACATTTTTAGCAAGTATAATATACCTTTTTACAAACAAAATAAAATATGATGATATAGCATCAGTTTCTGTAGAAATAGGGTTTATTTTTTGCACCATAGTAATATTAACAGGGCCTGTATGGGCAAAAGCTGCATGGGGTGTTTTTTGGACATGGGACCCACGTTTAACATCTACATTAATATTATGGTTTATTTACGCCGGCTATATAATGTTAAGGGCATATATGGAAGAAAGCCAACGAAAAGCAAAATTTGCAGCAGCCATAGGTATAATAGGGTTTATAAATGTGCCTATTGTATTTTTTTCTATTAGGTGGTGGAGTAATACAATTCACCCTAATGTTATGCAAAAAGGTGGCGGTGGAATGGAAAGCAGTATGTTTTTGGCTGTAATAGTATGCCTTATTGTGTTTACTATTGTTTATATTTCACTTTTAATACGAGGGTTAAGAATAACTAACCTTGAAAGAAAAATAAAAATACTTGAAAATGATAATTAAGGAGCAGTTATGACAAGTTTAGAATATTTAGCAGCAGCATATATTTTAATATGGTTACTTATGGCATATTATTTCTTTAAATCTGGCTCAAGAGTAAAAAAGCTGGAAGAAAAAGTTAAAATTTTGGAAAATAATAAAGATATATAAATATAAAAAAGGAGCAATATATTATGAAAAAAGCTGTCATTGTTTTTTTACTAATGGGTTTATTAACTGCATGTGGTGACAATAAAAAAGAAGATAACACTCAAAACCAAGTGCGTCCAACAGATGTGGTTGTAAAAAAAGTGGTGTTAAGTAATATTGATGATTTTTATACACTTCCTGGAGTGGTAGAAGCATGGGATGATATTACAGTTCCTTCAGAAACATCAGGGCCTGTTACATGGATAGGTAAAGAGGAGGGTGATTTTGTGGAAAAAGGGGAAGCTATTTTAAAAATCAACACAGATAACCTGCTTGCAAACCTTAATTCAGCAAAAGTGCAGTTAGAAGATGATAAAAAAGAATTACAGCGTCAAAAAAACTTATTTGCTCAAAAAGCTGTATCACAAAAACAGTATGATACAGCAAAGAAAGTTTATGATTTATCACAAGTTTCATATAAACTTGCTCTTGATGAATATAATAAGAGCACAATAAAAAGCCCTGTAAAAGGGATAATTGATAATGTAGCCCCAAAAATAGGGGAATACGTTTCTCCAGGGACAGAAGTTGCAAGGCTTGTGGATATATCAAAACTAAAAATATATATAAATGTTCCAGAAAACGATGTTAAATATTTAAGTGTAGGCCAGAAAGTGGCAGTATATGTGGCAGAAATAGGAAAAGATAACGCAAAAGAAAACATAAAAGAGGGTGTTATTAATTATGTTTCAGTTGTTTCAGACCCTGCCACATTAACCCATAAAGTTAGGGTGGATGTGGATATTGATAAAAATATTCGCCCAGGGCGTATTGTCCGAGTGGATATTATAAGACAGTCTTTCCAAAATGTTATGGTTGTGGATATGTATTCGTTAATAGACAGGGACGGCGAAAAAATAGTATATGTAAATAAAGACAATAAAGCAGAAGAACGAAAAGTAATTATAGGGGAAATGATAGGCGATAAAGCCATAATTATTTCAGGTATAGAACCAGATGATGAACTTATAGTAAAAGGTCATCAGTTTTTAGTAAACGGTGCTTCTATAAGAGTAGGAGAATAATCATATGCTTATAACGAAAGTAGCTGTTAAGTGGAAATCCACTATCTTTTTACTTATGGTAGTGTTTATTGTTTTTGGTATAAAAGCGTATGTAAACCTACCAAGAGAAGCAAACCCAGATATACCTATTCCTTATATTATGGTAACAACAGTATATTCTGGTGTTTCCCCTGAGGATATGGAATCCCTTGTAACATTTAAAATAGAAAATAAATTAAGGGGTATAGAGGGTGTTAAGGAAATAGAATCCTTTAGTGCAGAAAGTGTATCAAATATCTCTATTGAGTTTTCCCCTGATGTGGATACTGATGTGGCATTACAGCGTGTTCGTGATAAAGTGGAACAGGCAGCCAACGATTTACCGTCAGATTTAACAGAAGAACCATTAATTACAGAAATAAGTATGAGTGATTTTCCTGTATTTGTTATGGCTATATCTGGAGATATTCCGGAAACGGACTTAAAAAAGATAGCAGATGATATGCAGGACAGGTTTGAAAGTGTAAAAGGTGTTTTAGAAGTAGAGCTTTCTGGTGCAAGAGAACGAGAAATTGTTATAGCTTTTGATTATGAACGTTTACAAGCATACTCTTTAACCATGAACGATTTAAGCAACGCAATAAAATCTGAACATATAAATGTCCCTGGAGGTTCATTAGATATAGGGAAAGGTAAATATTTAGTGCGTATTCCTGGAGAATATACTAACCCTGAAGAAATAGAAAATATAGTTGTAACAGTAAAAGAGGGCAAGCCTGTTTATTTAAGAGATGTGGCAAGGGTGCTTGATACATTTGAAGATAAAGATTCATACGCATCATTAAACGGGTTACCTGCAATATCTGTAAGTATAAAAAAACGTGTTGGTGCAAATATTTTAGATATGGCAGATGAAGTAAAAGCCATAATTAAACAGGCAGAATCAGAATACCCACCGGCAGTAAAATTTACACTAACAACAGACTTTTCAAAAGATATAAGGTCTATGGTAAACGAGCTTGAAAACAGCTTAATCACAGGTTTTGTGTTAGTATTTTTAGTGCTGTTTTTATTTTTAGGTAAACTAAATTCGCTTTTTGCAGCAGTTATTATTCCATTTAGTATGCTTATATCATTTATTGTAATACAGGCACTAGGTGTTACATTAAATATGATGGTATTATTCTCATTAATTATGGCCTTAGGTATGCTTGTGGATAACGCTATTGTTATTGTGGAAAATATATACAGGCATATGCAGGAAGGTATGACAAGGCAGGAGGCAGCTATTGCAGCTTCAGAAGAAATAGGCTGGCCAATGGTTGCTTCTACTTTAACAACAGTATTTGCCTTTTTACCAATAGTTTTTTGGCCTGGAACTATTGGTGAATTTATGAAATACCTGCCACTTACATTAATAATTACATTACTTTCATCATTATTTGTGGCACTTCTTTTTAACCCTGTAATATGTGCAACCTTTATGAAAGTGCAACCACGTCATATAAGCGAAGATGATGAATTAAAGTTTAGTAAATTTATGCAGTTTTATATGAAAACATTAGATTATGCTTTAAGTCATAGGAAACTAACATTAGCTATAACTATGTTTTTAGTTATTTTTCCAATGTTTTTATTTGGTGTAAGCAATTTAGGGGTGGAGTTTTTCCCATCAAGCGACCCAGGGCGTGTGTTTATAAGAGCTAAAGCCCCACAAGGCACTAATGCAAGTGTAACTAATGATATGATAAATAAATTTAGAGAGGCAGCAGAAAGCGAATATAATGTAAAACTAACAGTAGGGGAAGTTGGTGGTGCAGCTGCTGATTATTCTGATGCAGGTGGCACAACTACCCATAAGGGCAGGCTGACTATTGAGTTTTTAGATTTTGAAGATAGAAACGAACCTTCCCCTGAAACAATAAACAGAATAAGGGAAAAGTTAGATTTTTTTGCCGGTGCTGAAGTAATATGGGAAAAAGAGAATATGGGTCCACCAACAGGAGATGCTGTAAGTATTGAAATATCTGGTGTAGATGTGGAAGTGTTAGGGGATATAGCACAGGATATTAAAAAGAAAATAGAATCAATTCCTGGACTTGTGGATTTAAAAGATGATTATGTAAAATCAAAACCGGAAATAAAAGTTGATGTAGATAGAGAAAAGGCGGCATTATTAGGGCTTAACACATCAAGTATTGCTTCGGCTGTTCGTGGAGCAATTTATGGTATAGAAGTAGGCAAATACAGGGAGGGGGACGAAGAATACGATATTAAAATTCGCCTGCCTGATGAAAAAAGAAAAAGTATAGATGACATAAAAAACTTAATGATAAATACACCAAACGGTAGTTATGTGCCTATATCTTCTGTGGCAGATGTTTCATTAAGTGCAGGTTTTGGAACAATTACGCGTATTGATTTTAAAAGGGTTGTAAATGTTACAGCAGATGCAGAGGGCAGAAGTAGTGTCCAAGTTATGATGGATGTAGCAGAACGGTTAAAAGACTATAAACTCCCAGCAGGCTATACAATAGACTATACAGGGGAAACAGAAGACCAAAAAGAAGCAAGTTCCTTTTTAAGTAGTGCATTACTTGTGGCATTATTTTTAATACTTATGGTGCTTTTAATTGAGTTTAATTCTTTTTCACAAACTTTTATAATACTATTTACCATAATATTATCCATAGGTGGCATATTTTGGGGTTTAACATTAACAGGCACAAATTTTGGTATTATTATGACAGGTATTGGTGCCATATCTCTTGCAGGTATTGTTATTAATAATGGTATAGTATTAATAGACTATACTAACCATTTAAGAAAACAGGGTATGAAAATGCGTGATGCTGTAATTCGTGCAGGTGCTGTTAGGTTTAGACCGGTTATGCTTACAGCATGGACAACAGTATTAGGTATGGTGCCTATGGCAACAGGTTTTGGTGTAGATTTTAAAAAGCTAGAATTTACATACGGTGCTGAAATGGCACAGTGGTGGGGGCCTATGGCTAACGCTGTAATATTTGGGCTTGCCTTTTCTACAATGCTTACATTAGTGATAGTGCCTGTATTATATTCTTATACAGATGGTGGATTAAAAGAGGGCGAAGAAAAAAAGAAACGGTTTAATTTTAAAATAAAAATACCATCAATTTTAAAATTTAGAAAAAATAATGATTTGAGAAAGTTACTAGATAAGGATAAATAATACTAAACCCCATGTTAAAAGCATGGGGTATTTTTTATATTTTAAAACATATATATAACACAAATGTATAAATTATTGGTTTTTGTATTTATTTTCATATATACAATTTATATTTTTAGTATATTATTTTATAAAATAGTAGTTATATGATAGGTGTGTTATGAAAAAATTTCTTTTTTTACTTCCGTTTTTATTAATTATAAACGCCTGTACTGATTATGATGTTAGTAGTAATAATAGTGATAATGGTTTAAATAATAATATTATTCATAAAAATGGTATACTAGCTTTAGGGTATAACCAAATTAATATGCAGCCTAATAAAACATTATATACAGCCGTATATTTAAATAATAAAAATGCTAATGAAGATAATGCGTTTTATTCTTTAGAAAGCGATAACAGCTTACCTGTAAATAATAACATTTATTATAAAACAAAAGAAAATAATAATAGTAATAAAATTAAGCTGGCAGAATACCTAAAAGATTTCCAACAGTTTACTAAAGATAATAATATAAAAGCCATAAATAATGAAAGCAATATTAATACTAAAACTATACCTAATAATATACAAGTGGGTTCATTATGGGATAATGTTTATGTGCTTGATATTGAAAGCAACCAATATAAGCAAATAAATGCTAAATGTATTGCCGTATCCGAATATGCTTATTTCTTTTTAGATAGTAGTGTAAATAATTTGGAAGAATCACAAATACAAGCACTTAAAACATCATTTGATAAAGATTATAAAATAATCCATCAATATTTTGGAAAAGAAAACGATATTGATAAAAATGGTAAAGTCGTATTTTTAATTACTAATTTACCAAATAATATAATGGGTTTTTTCTCATCGGTGGATAAATATTTCAATAAAGATTTACAAGGCACATCTTATAAATCTAATGAATCAGATATGCTTTATGTTAATGCAAAATATTTCCAAGCAGATATATGGAAACAAGAAAAAACAAATGTGCTTGCAACTTTTATTCATGAATTTCAGCATATGACATTTTTTGATACAAGAACAAAAAACAAACTTAAAACAGGAGATGCAAGGTGGCTAAACGAAGGGCTTTCCATGTTAGCAGAATATTATGGTGGTTATGGTAATGCCCATTACGGTTACTTATACTACTACTTTGAAAGATTTCAAGGGGTGCCACTGGTTACAGAATCCACAAGTCTTGATTATGGTTACTCATACTTATTTACTCGTTATATTAATGAACGTTGTGGGGCGAGTATGATAAAATCCATATATATTTCACAATATACAGGAAAAGAAGCAGTAGGGCAAGCATGTCAAGTGGATTTTGATACACTTTATGAAGACTTTGTAAAAATGGTTTTATATACAGGCAGGGGAATAACTAGTGATACAAAATATAATATAGAAGCCTTTAATTACCCAAAAGGTAGTGTAG
>CALADT010000110.1 GCA_937890655.1 uncultured Mucispirillum sp.
TCCTAGACAAGATTTAGGTGGCAAAAACGTTAGCTCAACTACTACATCAAATGGTAACTCAACACCTTTAAACAATATTATTGTTTTAGATGATGAACCAAACAAAAAATCAGCAAAACAGCAGGAACCACAAATTGTAGTTGTGGAAGATTCTGGTGCTGCAAAAAATAGCCTTTATTCTTATGCAATAGAATTAAACAGACAAAAAAAATATTCTGAAGCAAGGGGTAAATTTCAAGAATTTATTAAAAAATACCCAAAAGACCAGCTTGCAGGTAACGCACAATATTGGATAGGGGAAACATATTATTCTGTTAATGATATGAAAAACGCTTTAAAATCATTTCAAGATGTTATGAATAATTTTCCTAAATCAAACAAAATACCTGATGCTATGTTAAAAGTTGGCTATGTTCAGGAAAAACAAGGTAAAAAACAAGATGCAGTAGCTACATTCCAAAATCTGCTAAAAAAATACCCAAAATCAAAACCTGCAACACTTGCAAAACAAAAGTTACAAACTTTAGGTGCATAAATAAAAATATTTAATATATAGAAAAAGCCTCTTACTTCAAGAGGCTTTTTTGTTGCAAAAAAAATATTACATATTAAAAATCTTTAATAAATTATTGTTACATTATACACATATCACTATGTTTTTATTGCTAAAAATATAAATTTCTGCTACATTCCTAAAAAAATAAAGTATATAAGGACAGGATTTTTAAATGGGAACAGAGTTTATCCGTAATTTTAGTATTATTGCCCATATTGACCATGGTAAATCTACTATTGCTGACAGACTAATTGAATATACTGGTGCATTAGATAAAAGAAAAATGAAAGCACAAGTGCTTGACAGTATGGATATAGAACGGGAACGTGGTATTACTATTAAGGCTCAAACAGTATGCTTAAACTATAAAGCTGATGACGGTCAAGAATATATAATTAACCTTATTGATACTCCAGGGCATGTGGATTTTACATACGAAGTTTCAAGAAGCCTTGCTGCTTGTGAGGGTGCATTAGTTGTTGTAGACGCATCACAAGGGGTGGAAGCTCAAACTATTGCAAATACTTTTATGGCTGTTGACCAAAACCTTGAACTTATACCTGTAATTAATAAAATAGACCTACCCTCTGCAGATGTGGATAGAGTAAAGGCAGAAATAGAAGATTCCATAGGGATTGATGCAAGTCAGGCTATACCTGCAAGTGCTAAAGAAAATATTGGCACAAAAGAGATATTAGAAGCTATTGTAAAAAACGTTCCTGCTCCTCAAGGGGATGCTAGTAAAAACTTAAAAGCTATGATATTTGATTCATGGTATGATACATATCGTGGGATAATTGTATTAATTAGAGTTATGGACGGTGTTATAAAAAAAGGCGATAAAGTGCAGTTTATGGCTACCGGTAAAGAGTATGAAATTATAGAAATAGGTAAATTTTTACCACAGGCTACTTTAATGGAAGGTTTAGGCCCTGGAGAAGTTGGGTTTATTTCTGCAAGTATAAAAGATGTCCATGAAGTAAAAATTGGAGATACCGTTACCCATGCTAAAAACCCTACGCTTGACCCGTTTCCTGGTTTTAAAAACGTAAAACCTGTTGTATTTTGTGGGCTTTACCCTATTGACCCTAACCAATATCAAGATTTAAGAGATGCTATTGAAAAACTTATTTTAAACGATAGTGCCATAACTTTTGAACCGGAAAGCTCTGTTGCTTTAGGTTTTGGGTTTAGGTGTGGCTTTTTAGGGCTTTTACATATGGAAATAGTCCAAGAAAGGCTTGAACGAGAGTTTAACTTGAACCTTATTTCCACAGCACCTACTGTTATATATAGAGTGTATAAAACAGACGGAAGTTATGTAGAGGTGGATAACCCTGCAGATTTACCAGACCCTAACACTTATACAAAACTTGAAGAACCATATATTGCTGCCACATTAATATTACCTTCTGAATATGTTGGGGCTGTTATACAGTTATTACAACAACGACGTGGTTGGCAGACTAATATGA
The DNA here is from genome assembly GCA_937890655.1 of uncultured Mucispirillum sp. Classification (GTDB taxonomy): domain Bacteria; phylum Chrysiogenota; class Deferribacteres; order Deferribacterales; family Mucispirillaceae; genus Mucispirillum. Next base: position 2,032 of record CALADT010000110.1, read on the forward strand.
AATTCTTATCACAATCTCGTGTTATACTTGAATATATGCTGCCACTTATGGAAGTGGTTATGGATTTTTATGATAAATTAAAATCATGCTCAAGAGGGTATGCTTCTTTTGATTATGAATTTGCAGAATATAGAGAAAGTAAACTTGTTAAGCTGGATATTTTAATAAATAAAGAACCGGTGGACGCACTTTCTATTATTGTCCATAAAGATCAAGCTGATTATAAAGGCAGAGAGCTTGTGGAGAAAATGAAAGAAGTTATTCCACGCCAAATGTTTGAAGTGGCTATTCAAGCTGCTGTTGGTAACAAAGTTATAGCAAGAAGCACAGTAAAAGCATTTAGAAAAGATGTTATAGCAAAATGTTATGGTGGTGATATTAGCCGTAAACGTAAACTTTTAGAAAAGCAAAAAGAAGGTAAAAAACGTATGAAACAAATCGGCTCAGTGGAATTACCACAGGAAGCATTTTTAGCAGTATTGCGTATAGGAGAAGATAAGTAATTATGAGTAAACAAGAAAATAATACAGAAGAACAACCAAAAAGTGCTACTAAAGAAATGATTGATAGTATTATCGTTGCCTTTGTTATAGCTATTTTTATTAGAACATTTTTTTTAGGGGTTTATACTATTCCGTCAGGCTCTATGCTTGAAACATTACAAATAGGGGATTTTATACTTGTTAATAAGCTAGCTTATAAGTTTAGCGACCCAAAACATGATGATATTATTGTATTTGAATACCCATTAAATCCAAAACTTGACTATATAAAAAGGGTTATAGGTGTTCCTGGAGATGTAATAGAAATAAAAGATAAGGTAGTTTACAGAAATGGGGAAGCTCTACAACCTGATTATGTTAAATTTCAAGATGGTTTTAATTTATCCATAGCTAATAATGTGGAAAAATTTACAGTGCCTAAAGATTTCTACTTTATGATGGGCGATAATAGAGATAATAGCGAAGATAGCAGATTTTGGGGCTATGTTCATAAAGATGCTATTGTGGGTAAAGCATTTATTATATATTGGTCATGGGGAGAAAACGGCCCACGATTTAGTAGATTATTTAATTTAATAAATTAATAAAACATAAGCCATATATATTAATATATGGCTTTTTTCCTAACCATTTCTATATTAACTTCATTTTTTAGTTTATAAAAAATATAATATTTTCATATAATATTATTTACCACTTTTTCCCTCATCCAACGAATAAAAATAGAATATTAATTAATTTATTTATATTAACATTAGTTACTTATCATATATATTTTTTTACCACTAACATATAGCATATACATAAGTTACGCAAAAATATTTAATACTATACATTATTAAATTATAAAAATAGGCAATGGATTTAATATGTATTATAAAAATATTATCTATTTTTTAAATTTGCACCATAACCTTTAATTGTAATAGTGCTTTTAAACAATGCTTCATTAATATCATATTGTGGAAGAAGTATAAAATCATAGCCTGATTTTACAAGTGCTTCTCTATATACTATTGCAAGCATATTAGGGTCTTTTTTATTATAAGGTATAGTATGTGTTATTTTTTTACCAATAGATAAGTCGTTTGCAGAAAGGTTTACATTAACAGGTAATGTTGTATTAATAGGCACTGTTGTAGAACAACCTGCTGCAATAACTAAAATTGCAGATATAATTAATAATTTAATTTTCATGATTTTTCCTCACTTTAAGTTTTATAAAAGCTGTTATTTAATGTAGTTTAACAATTAAATACATATTTCACCCATTTTCCTATTTTCTAAACTTCACTATACCCCCCCCCACAAAAGAATTGTCAAGTATTTTCTTATATAAAAATAACTGCTTTAAAATTTGTTTAAATTAAATAAATATTTTACTTCCCTATTGCTTTTTTTTATCAATTAAGTAATAGTATTATAATTAATGAAATTATAAGGAAAAAATATGGATATAATTATTGCGATTCTTGTTTTAGGGGTTTTAATATTTGTTCATGAATTTGGCCATTTTCTTGTTGCAAAATGGGCAAATGTGTATGTGGAAAAATTTTCCATAGGTTTTGGGCCGGTTTTATTAAGTAAAAAACTAGGGGAAACAGAATATGTTCTTTCTGCCCTGCCACTGGGTGGATACGTTAAAATGTATGGGGAGCAGGCTGGGGAAGATACGCCCGGAAAAGAAACATATGACCCTGATAAAGAAGGGCGTTCTTTTAATGATAAATCTGCATGGCATAAAGCTGCCATAGTTTTTGCAGGGCCGTTATTTAATGTTATATTTGCTATTATTATATTTTGGGGTTTATATATTAGTGGCATACCTTCTTATGCTTCTCAAGTTGGGGAAATAGAAAAAGGTTCATTTGCTGAAATATCAGGACTTAAAACAGGGGATATTATTACAGAATGTGATGGCAAAAAAATAAAATCTTGGAACGAATTTGCAACAATAATTGCAGAAAACCCAAATAAAACAGTAGAAGTTAAACTTAATAATAACAAAACAATTAATCTTCAAATAGGCCAAAAAGAAGTAGATAATATTTTTGGAGATAAAGAGATTATCGGAAATATTGGTGCTTCTATGCAACTTGATGCCATAATCGGAGAAGTAATAACAACAGGCTCTGCTTATGAAGCAGGGTTTTTAAAAAACGATAAAATTCTTGCTATTAATGGCGAAAAAATTAATTCATGGTCTGATTCTGCAAAATATATAAGAAGTAGCCCTTCAAAAGAATTAAATATATTAATAGAAAGAGATAATAAACAGTTAGAGATTAAAGTAACACCTAAACCTAGCCAACAAAAAGTTGATGGCAAAATGACAGATGTAGGTTTAATAGGCATTGCCCCTATAGACGGTAATATTATAGTTCACTATGGCCCAGTAGCAGCATTAAAACTAGGCCTTGAAAAATCCTTTGAACTTACAAAAATGATATATATAGGTTTTGCAAAACTTGTGCAGCGTGAAATTCCTGCTGACTCTTTAGGCGGGCCTATATTAATTGTTCAAAGTGCTGCTCAGTCTGCCGAAAGTGGGTTTGCTACTTTACTTATATTTATGGCAGCTATTAGTATTAACCTTGCTGTTTTTAACCTTTTACCTATACCCGTATTAGACGGTGGTCAGCTTGCTATTATTACAGCAGAAGGTATTATGGGTAGGCCATTAGGGGAAAAAGCTATGGGTGCTTTCCAAATGTTTGGACTTGTGGTTGTGGTTTCATTAATGATTTTTGCTTTTTATAATGATATTATGAGGTTAATAAAATAAAGTTTAATATTTGGTTATATAGTTAAAGAATAAAAAAATAAAGGCTGGTTATTTTTACCAGCCTTATTTATTTAATAAAGGAAATTGTTTTGCATAAGACATTATCTCGGTGAAATATTCTCCTGATAATATTTTAATTACAAATATTGTAACATCTTCAATAGATAACTTATCTTCATCTGCATGCCACTGTTTAAATGCCATAGTTAATCCCCCTGCTATAAAGGAGTTTGTTACGCTGTCCCCAACAGAAATATGCCCTCTTTCATATAATATTGTTTTATCAAGATGTTCTTTTAAAATATCTGCTAATATTCCACCTAAAATTTCACTGGAATAAAGCTGTGATAATTTGTCATCTTCTGTGATACCTAATAAAAAGAATAAAATTAGATCATAAAGAGAATTTACTCCGTTTGTTTTAGCCTCTCTACGCCATTCCGTAAATGTTTCTGCTAGATAAAACCTAATTACATCTTCTTTTGTGCCGTATAACGAGTAAAACGTTTGCCTTGATATACCTGCTTTTGAACAAATTTCCTTAACAGATACATCGTAGTAAGACTTTTCTTTTAAAATGCTGAAAAAGGCTTCTGCAATTATTCTTTGAGACTTTACTGCTGTCTTGTGTTTACCTGTATACATAGAAAATATAACCCCCTATTAAAAATATCATACTAAGTGGCTAACTAAACAACTACCGTCATTATATATACATTCTTAAACAAAATCAATAGTTATGTGAATAATTATATAACGAAATATAACTATATTAGAAATAATTATCTAATTTTTAAAAATTATTATAGTAAATTTTATTCATATGGTATATAATCAGTTCTAACTTATGAGAAAGTATTAATGAGGTAAATTATGTTAAAAAAATATCTTATTACTCCAGGGCCTACTGCTGTGCCAGAACAAGTGCTTTTAGATATGGCACGCCCTATGATACACCATAGAACTCCAGAATTTGAAGCAATATTTAAAGAAGCTAGAAATGGTTTAAAAAAAGTATTCAAAACTAGCCAAGAGCCTTTAATCCTTGCAAGTAGTGGAACAGGTGCTATGGAATCTGCCGTTGTAAACACTCTTAACCAAGGGGATAAAGTCCTTGTAATAAACGGTGGTAAATTTGGGGAACGTTGGCTTAAAATATGCCAAACTTATAATATTAATGCAGAAAGTATCACTGTTGAATGGGGTAGGTCTGTTAACGTGGAAGATGTAAAAGCCTTTTTAGCAAAAAACCCTGATACAAAAGCAGTATTCGTGCAAGGAAGTGAAACTTCTACAACTGTTTATCACCCTATAAAAGAGCTTGCTGCTATTACTAAAAATATGGCAGAAACATTACTTGTGGTAGACGGTATAACAAGCGCCGGTGTTCATGATACATGTTTTGATGAATGGGGTATTGATATTTTAATAACAGGTAGCCAAAAAGCATTTATGTTACCTCCAGGCCTTGCTTTTATTACTTTAAGCCAAAAAGCATGGAATATGGTTGAAAAATCAACACTTCCTAAATTTTACTTTAATTTAAAAACTGAATTAAAAAATCAAGTGAAAAATACAACAGCGTGGACAGCAGGTGTTAGCCTTATTATCGGCTTAAAAACTGTCCTTGAAATGATGGAAAAAGAAGGTATAGATAACGTATTTAAACGCCATTCCATAAACGCAGAAGCAACAAGGGCAGCTTGTAAAGCACTAGGGCTTAAACTTTTAGCTCAAGATTTACCATCAAATGCTGCAACAGGATGTTTTTTACCTGAAAATATTGATGGTAAAGCCTTTGTTAAATATTTAAGAGATAAATGTGGTGTAGCTTTAGCCGGTGGGCAGGACCATTTAGCAGGAAAAATACTCCGTATTTCTCACTTAGGCTATCATGATGCTTTTGATACAATTACAGCTATTAGTGCCATTGAAATGGGGCTTAAAAAATTCGGTGCAACCATTACTCTTGGTAGTGGGGTGGCTGCTGCTCAAGAAATATTAATGGGAGAAATGCCATCTTTATGATAAAAAATAATAAAGGTCATAATATAGAAAGAAATAGCAAAAAAAATGTGGCGTTAGATATTATTAACACTACATTATTGCAATATGGCTTTACGGAATTAAGCCTACCAATATATGAATATTATGACTTATTGCAGGATACAGTTTATAACTTTTCTGATGAAAGTATTATTAGGTTTATGGATAGAAATACCGGCAAAACATTAGTTTTAAGGCCGGATTTTACTCCACAGGTATGCCGTATTGTAAACGGTATAGATAACCTTATCCTTCCGTTTAGAGCAAGCTATAATGGGCCTGTATTTCGTTCTGTTGAAAAAGATAGAGGCATAAAAAGTGAGGAATTTCAGGCAGGCTGGGAAATATTTGGAGAAGATAGTATCTTCGGAGATATTGAAATAATTATCACTACTTATGATATTTTAAATAAGCTTGGGGTAAAAGGGTTCTTATTTTCTTTTGGAGATACAGTTTTTATATCCATATTAAAAGAACTTTTAGGAAATAATAGTCATGAAATTCTTGAGGCTGTTTCCAACAGAAGAATAAAAGATTTAAAAAATCTACTACAACCATTAAACATTAATAATAACTTAAAAGAGTTTATTGCAAAACTTCCACTTAGTTTTGGGGAAGAAGATGTTATTGATAATATGATTAATGAATGTAGTAATATAGATAACTCTTTAACAAATAGATTAAAAGACATAAAAGCATTATTCCAAAAACTTCAAAATTATGGTATAAATAAAAATATGCTTATTTTTGACGGTGCAGAATCAAAAGGGTTAGACTATTATACAGGTATCCATTTTGAAATATTACACCCTAATTTCGGTGCCTGTTTAGGCAGTGGTGGAAGATACGACAATTTAATGGCAAAATTTGGAAAAAATATCTCTGCTTGTGGTGCTGCTTTGAATCTTGATAATTTGTTTAATTTTCCTATATGCAGTAGTAATGAAAAAGTATATGACTATCTTGTTTTAGGGGAAGAAAATTTTTCAAAAGCTATGGATTTACGGAAAAAAGGTGCAGAAGTTATTTTTGTAACTAATAAAAATAAAAAAGATGAATTTGTAAAACATTATAAGTTTAAAAATATTATTTAACGGGGGAAAAGATGAGTTGTTCAGCTGTACTCGGTGCTCAATGGGGCGATGAAGGAAAAGGAAAAATAGTAGATATGTATTCCCAACAGGCAGATGTGGTTATACGTTATCAAGGTGGCCATAATGCTGGCCATACTGTTTGGGTAAGCGGAGTTAAATATATCCTTCGTCTTATACCTTCAGGCATAATACATGAAAATACAATAAATATTATAGGTAACGGCACAGTTATAGAACTTGATGCTTTATTTAAAGAAATTAACGAACTTAAAGAAAAAGGTGTTAATTTTAAAGGCAGGTTTTTTATAAGCGATAGAGCACATGTTATTATGCCATACCATATCTTTTTTGATAAACATAAAGAAGAGCTTAAAGGTGCTAATAAAATCGGCACAACTGGTAGAGGTATTGGCCCTACTTATATGGATAAAACTGCAAGAAACGGTATCCGTATAGGTGATTTATTTAATGAAAAACTATTAATGGAAAAAATTACTACTAATGTGGAAGAATTAAATAAATATGCAGTAAAAGCATATGGAGTAGACCCTGTTAATAAAGAAGATGCCATAGCATACTGTAAACGTCATATAGAAGATTTAAAAGATTATGTTACAGATACATCATATTTAACAAATAAACTTGTAGATGAAGGCAAAAAAGTAATGCTTGAAGGGGCACAAGGCACAATGCTTGATGTAGATTTTGGAACATACCCATTTGTTACTTCATCAAACGGCACAGCAGGTGGTGCCTGCACAGGAACAGGGCTTTCTCCACGTAAAATATCATGTATTGCCGGAGTTATGAAAGCATATACCACAAGAGTAGGCAGCGGCCCATTCCCAACAGAACTTTTTGATGAAGATGGGGAAGCTTTAAGAAAAGCAGGTAACGAATTTGGTGCAGTTACAGGCAGGCCTAGAAGATGTGGTTGGCTTGATTTAGTGGCAGCAAAATATGCAGTTATGATAAACGGTCTTGACTATATAGCACTTACTAAAATGGACGTGTTAGACAATATGCCTGTTATAAAACTATGCACAGCTTATGATATAAACGGGAAAATAGTAGAACAATTCCCTGCAGATTTAGAAAGCCTTGAAAATATTAAACCTATTTATAAAGAATTTAAAGGCTGGATGACTGATTTATCAAAAGTTAAATCATTAGAAGAGCTTCCAAAAGAAGCAAAAGAATATATTGATTTTATAAAAGACTATTTAGATGTTCCATATTGTGTTATTTCTGTGGGAACAGATAGAAGTCAGACTATTGTTTTAAACGAGATATTTAAATAAAACCTATAATATATAAGAAAAATTTAAAAGAATTAAACTTTTTTAATTTTTTTTAAAAAAAGGTGTTGACAAATATCTTTTACTCTGTTATATAATACTTCCACACAAAAGTAGCCAAGCTTTTTGTAGTGGTTAGTGAGCCGTTAGCTCAGACGGTAGAGCAATTGCCTTTTAAGCAATGGGTCATTGGTTCGATCCCAATACGGCTCACCATTTTAAATAATTTATACGACCCGTTCGTCTAGCTTGGCCTAGGACATCGGCCTTTCACGCCGACAACAGGGGTTCAAATCCCCTACGGGTCGCTTATCAAACGGACGGTTAGCTCAGCTGGGAGAGCATCGGCCTTACAAGCCGAGGGTCACAGGTTCGATCCCTGTACCGTCCATTTTTTAGTCTGGGGGCGTAGTTCAGTTGGTTAGAACGCTGGCCTGTCACGCCAGAGGTCGCGAGTTCGAGTCTCGTCGTCCCCGTTTTAAGCTCTGTATATACAGAGCTTTTTTTGTTTATAAATTTAATATTACTTATCAATAATTTATATAAATATGTTAATTTTTTTAAAAAAATATGATTTTTTTATTTGAATTTTACAAGAACTTATATATAATGAATATAAAGTAGAACAGTGTAACGGAGAGTAATATGGCTGACAAACCTAAAAACGATGTATATGTAGAAGAAGGTGAACTTAAATTAATGAGGGACCCTAGAACTGGGCAATTAAAAGAAGTTGACCTTAGTCTGCCTGCACTTTCTAGAACAATGGAAAATATACGCAAAAGTGCTGATATTATAAACCAGCCAAATGTTAGTTTTGATATGGCTATGGGTAGGTTTGAATATATTAAAGAACTTGTGTTAGATTCTGCACAGTTTTCTCCTAGACTTCAAAATATGCAAATCAAAATATTAAATAGAACAATAGAAATAGTTAAACACGTAGAACAGCTTGATGAAATAATTGCAGAATATGCAAAACAGCATTATATTAAAATGGCAAAAGCAGAACTTTCTAAAACTGATAGGAAATCAGGCTTTCAAAGGGTGGATTCCTTACAGAAAGCTATTGAAATACTTATGAAAGGTAAAAAATACGTTGGTAACGAAAATGAAGAATATAATAAATATATGGTTTCTTTAAGAAAAGAATTAATGGAACACCATAAAAACGCATCTAACCTTTCAAAGGATGTTTAATATAATTTAATTCTTAAAATTTTATAAAACATACATTACAGCATCATAACTAAATAGGGTTATATGCTGTATTATTTTATTTGCAGGTACCATATGGAATTCTCAAAAGCAAAACTTATCTTTTTTAGCCCTGGAAGAAAAACTTTAGATGTTGCTTCAACATTTTTAAAACATTTAGGCTATGATTTTGAAAAGGTTAATTTAACAAGCTATAAAAAACGTGATATAAATATAACAGTAGAAAAAGATGAGTTAATTATTTTTGCATACCCTGTCTATGGTGGTAGAGTGCCACAGATTATGGTTAATCACATAAGAAATATAGTGTTTAAAAATAATATAGTTATTGCTTTAGCAGTTTATGGTAATAGAGCCTATGAAGATGCACTCATTGAGATGAAACACCTTGTAGAAAGCTATGGGTGTAAACTTGCAGGTGCTGGAGCTTTTATTGCTAACCATTCTATTATGCGTAAAGTTGCAGTAAATAGGCCTAATGAAAAAGATAAAGTGATTATAAAAGATTTTGCATATAATATAAAAAATAAACTGGATAACCTTGAAAATATAGAAATGCTAGAAGATTTACATGTTGCTGGTAATTTCCCCTATAGAAAATATAATGGTATCCCACTAAAACCAACAGGTAATAGTAAATGTAATAGTTGTGGTGCCTGTGTAAATAATTGTCCTACTAATGCTATACCAAAAGAAAACCCACGTAAAACTATTAAATCAAAATGTATTACTTGTATGGGCTGTCATGTAATCTGCCCACAAAATGCAAGACATTTAAATACATTACTTCATGAACTTTCAGAAATTCCTTTTAAAATAATATTTGGAAAACCAAAAGATATAGAAGTGTTTTATTAAATATCTTTCCTTATGGGATATTTTATTACTATTATTAATATAAAAACATAACATAGTAAAAAAATAATAATGCTAATGATTGTGTAAACCATTTAATTTACATATTTTATTTCAAACCTATTTAAAGCAGGCTTCCAGTTTCTGATAGGCACAGTCCATTTTTTAGGAGCCTGTTTTATTGCTAAGAAAACATCTTTTCTAATAACACTATTTAAAGATTTAATAGCATTAGTAGTATAAATAACTTTCCTTATTTCATCAGTATAAGCAAATAGAATAGAAATATGTTCCCAGTTATTTTTCCACATTCTACTAACTGATTTATATATTATTTTTAAATCCACAGTTACGGCTTTATAATCTTTATATGATACATATTTAAGAGTATTTTTTACCATATGCACCGTGCAAAGCTATACTTTGGTTTTCTGTTTTTAAGGTATTAATTAAACCAGTTTATTAAAGCTATTTTTTTATACATATGGACTTGAAGGTAAATTTCGCTTAACCGTATATAAAAAATTAGTAAAAGGATACTTACGATACGAAATGTGGCTATTTTTTTAAATTTAAGAAGTAAATTTCAAAAAAGAAGTCCATATTTTTTAATGGTTTAACTGCTTGTTTTGTGCAATAACTCACTATATCTTAATAAGTTTCATACAATATATATAAAGATAATAATTTATGAAATCTTCAAATACTTTCAAATAAAATACACACCATTAAACAATGCTTTAACAACTGTATCTTGATTATTTCTTGATTCAGGAAAACCATAATTTTCTATATGATATTGCCAAAAAGCTTTTGTATTGTTTACTAAGTCTGGAATTAAGTTTTTTTGTAATGTTTCAAGCATTATTATACCATAATATCACTTTGTATTGTTTAATTTCTTTTTATCAATACGCAGATCTTTTATTTTTCCAGAAAAACATAACTCTAAAAAAGTAACTCTAGGACAGTTTTTGTAATACAAGTTTCTTTTTTTGTATATTGTATAACAGCTTTTTCCCATTCATCTATAATAATCTGCTCAGTAAGTTTTTTTGTTTCTGACATATTAATAAGGATCTTTATACCGTCTAATGTGGCTTTTTCGTACATATTCATCTTTCACCTCTCAATGATTTTATATAATAGGAAATAATTTATCACGGCTACACTGCCAATTCAAAAGAATCAATAATACCTTTAATTTCATCTATTTCATTATTATTAAAAAGTTTTGTTATACCACCATAATTTGAAAATGGTGCTTTGGATAATATTCCTTTATCTTTAATAAATCCATTACGGCGGATATTTTCTATTAGTTGCTTTATAAATTCTATTTGATGATGGTTATAATTATTTTCATTAATATATTTTGAAAATCTTTCAAGGACTACATCATTATCAAGCCCTGTTATACTTAGTATAAATTCTGTTACAGGCATCTGACCTACTGCCTGTCTATATTGATCTTCTGTGCCTAAATCCTGCCATAAAACCCGCTCTAAATCTCTAATATCTGCTTTTGATAATTTTTTATTAGTATATAGTTTATTAATTACACCACTTGTGCAACGTTTTTTTAATTCCTGTTCTATTTTCTTTTTATAGTTTTCTAAATTTCTGGTATTATTAACAGGCTCATTTTCTGCTACTTCTGTTTCAAGTATTTTATCTTCAAAATTAGTTATATATATTTCATTAGTAGTGCCATCAATATATATTACAAGTGGCCTTAATATCTGCCTGATATTTTCAAGCTCTTTTATGCTTGTGTGCTGAGTAACTTTTTCGTTTACTATTTCTTCTAGTAAGTCTTTATGTTTATTTACTACTGGCAATTTACTTTCAAGTAGTTTATCTGCTATATCATTAAGCTGTCTTATATAACGCATACTATCCTGCTGCCTTAAATTTGCAATCATAATATTATACATTAGCTCATCAAACTTTAATGACTTAATATTATCCTGCATCATAGGGATACATGGTGCAAGTTTTTCTGATAATGATATAACTTTGCTTGAAGTTAAATCATTTAACGCATTATCTTTGGAATATTCTTTTATAAGTTTTATATTCTGCCTTACACTTATATCATTTTCTGGCAGATTTTTTATAGTATTATGCACATCATTTTTATATTTATTATATATTTCTTCATGTTCTTTTCTAGTTTGCATAAAAAGGCATAAATCAAGTTTTTGCTCAAAAAGTTTTGCCATAATGCTTTTTGTATTACTGTCATTATCACGCCTGTTTTCTTCTTCCCCAAAATATTCAAAGTTATTGCATAAATCAAATATAAGAAAATGGGTTTTCTTTTCTCCATTAATAGGATTCTGCCAAAGCCTTGTGCCTCTGCCTATCATTTGTATAAATTTAGAATAAGATTTTACAGGCTTAAAAAATACAAGATTTAAGCAGTCTGGAATATCCACACCAGTATCAAGCATATCAACAGATATGGCAATACGGGCCTTATGTTGTCCTGTTGCAAACTGATTTACAAGAGATGTATGGTATTCCACATAGTTATCAATCAATAGACAGTAATCAAGCAGGTTAGGAAAAGTTTTTCTAAATATTTCTTGTATAAGCACTGCATGTTTATGGTTTCTTGCAAATATAATTGTTTTGCCAAGAGTATTACCCTCATTAATATAAAGCCCCTGCTTTATTAATACTTGTAGTGCTTTTCTTATTGTATCTTTGTTAAAGATAGTTCTATTAATGTGGCTTTCATCTATACTTTCTGGCACATTACCTTCATCATCTGCAAAAAGTTCTTCATATTCTTCTTTTTC
>CALADT010000111.1 GCA_937890655.1 uncultured Mucispirillum sp.
TAATTTGAAATTTGTAGGATTTTATTGTTTAAATTATACCTAAATTTTCCTTTTTAAATATATCATATCTTTTAACTGTTTCCCACACTCAATTATTGGATTATTATAATTATCTATGAAAAAATTTTCTATTATATGTGATTTTATAAACCCACATTTTTCATAAAAAGGTATTGTTAATGGGCTATCACCTGTTCCTACTTGCAAAATAGAATATCTATTACTATATTTCTTTGCAACAAATTCAATTAAGGCTTTACCATATCCCATTCCTTGATATTCAGGAAGCACTGCTATATTCTTGATTTCCAAAACATTATTACCTTCATTTGTAATAACGCATTCTGCTTTTACGCCATTATCATCTAGCACATACATTGTCCCTTTTTCAAGGTAGCTATCTATCATATCTTCTTGTTCATCAGCTAAAAGTAATAAGTTAATATATTGCTTTTTATTTAGAACTTTTTTTATTTTCAAAATATTCACCATATGGATTAAGCTATACTATTTCCATATATATTTTTATTATATTTAATATCATTATAAAATATTATATTAATAATAAGCTATATTAAAACTTGTTTTAATGGTGTAGCATTATTATAAAAATCATTTATTAATAATAAAACATCATCAATAGTATTTGTTTTATATATGCTTACTCTAAAATCTGATGCATTATCAAGGCCTTTTGAGAACCATACGGCAAATTTTCTAAGAACGTGCATATAGTGAGTTTCTTTCATATTTCGCCCTTTTGTATGCTCTAACATATAGCCCCACATTTCATTTAAAATATCTGCTATTTCCTGTGGTGTAATAAACCCATATATATCATTTTCTTTATTTTCTATAACTTTAAATACCCATGGTGCTTTCATCATGGCTCTACCTATCATAACACCATCCACCCCTGTGGATTTCATAGCCTTATAGGAATCATAACCTGTTACACCACCGTTACCAATAATAGGTATTTTTGACATGGATTTTATTTCTTCTAAAATATCAAGCCTTACTGTGCCACTAAACATATCACTTCTTGTTCTACCATGCACTATTAAAGCGTTTACACCTTCGTTTTCTGCTATATTTAATATTTCTTTATAAACAAGGTTTTTATGTTCTAACCCTATACGTATTTTTATTGAAAATGGTTTATCTGTTGTTTTTCTTATATTATGGGTAATATTTTTTATTTTTTCTAAATCCCCTAATAAAGCACAACCGCCCCCTGCTTTTACCACTTTTTTTACAGGGCAACCCATATTTACATCAAAAGCATCTATTTTTGTATGGTCTTCTGCTACTTTTATAGCGTCAATATAGCTTTCAGGTTTACCACCAAAAAGCTGAAATACAAGTGGAGTTTCATTATCTAACCTATCTAAATATTCAAGTGTTTCATTATTTCTTCTTGAAAGGCCTTCCACTGAAATCATTTCACTATATATTATACCATTAAAATATTTTCTTAATATTCTTCTATATGGTAAATGGGAATAGCCTGCAAGTGGTGCTGCTACTAAATCATTTTTTAATAAATTATCTCTAAAAAAATCACTCATTATAAAAACCTATATTTATAATAAACCTATACTATGT
>CALADT010000112.1 GCA_937890655.1 uncultured Mucispirillum sp.
TTTAAAAATAAACTGATATTTTGGGCTTCCTTGGTTTTGTAGCTCTATTACTTCAAGGGAAACACTATCCCCATGTTTTGTATATTTAAAACTATTCATAATTAAGTTATTAACTATTCTATAAAGTTTTGCCGTATCACCTATTAGGTTATTATTTGTTATATGGTATGCTGTATGAAAATGTTTTTTATCCCTGCTTGCAAGAATATTATAAATATCAAGAACAGAATCTAAATATTCTCGTAATTTAAATTCCACATTATCATTGGTGTTATCATATGTTTCTTTTGTATAATCAAGAAAATTATCAATTAATGATAAAAGCTGGTTACCGGAAACTTTTATTTTATCCATATAGTCTAAAACCTTTGTAGAGTCTTTTAAATCTGCCTCTATTAAGTTAGTTAGGCCAATAATTGCATTTAACGGTGTTCGCATATCATGAGAAAGCGCCGAATAGAATATACTTTTTGATTTACTAGATTTTTTCATGGCAGCAATAGAGCTTTCCAAAATCTCAATATGTTCAAGCTCTACTTTTCTTTCTTCATCTCTATTTTTAAAACATAATACTGCATAATCTTCTGATATTTCTTTGTCATATATAAATTTAACATTTACCCAAATATAGCCGTCATGAAGTATTCTTCTAAAATCACCACCAAAATCTACTTTACCTGTTTTTATTAATTTTTGTATATTTTCCAAAGAAAATGATGCAGAGAAATCATCTTGAGTGCCTTTTTCTACCACAGTGCATACTAATTGGTGCAACCTACTATAATCTCCACTATCAGGAAGATATTGTATTATTTCACTATCGCCTTTTATTATTTCATACTTATATTTTTTAATGTTTATACTAAATATTGCATAATATGAATTACCTATAATACTAACCATATCATTAAATAAGTCCATTTTCATATTATTTTTCTTATCTTTCATTAAAAATAAAAGCATAAATAAAGCAAGTGCCAAAATTATATAAATATATACTTGTATGTTCTTAAATGTAGCATATGATATATATTTATTTGGTATTGCAATAATAGATAAAAACCCATTATCAATATTACGCACATAAAATATATTATATTTTGAGTTATATAACTCTTTATGACGCAATATTCCTTCATAGTTATCCATATGGTCAATTTCATCTTTTATATGTATAAAAGACTCCATATTATTACTAATATGTGCTTTATTATAAGTTGTAAAAACTAAACGGCCTTCTGGGTCAAAAAGATAATAAATATATTGCTCTTTACCCACATCTTTATGGTTCCATTTTATTTGTAAATCTTTTAATGGAAAATCTGTTACTATTATAACATCTCTATTATTAACTTTGATTTTTTTAAAAATGGAAAGTTTATCTACTTTATCATAAATATCTTTATATATATTTGTAAAATAAACTTTATTATATTCAACAACTTTACTTTCATCAGCAATAGATTTTAAATGAGTATCATTAAAAGATTCTATTTCGTTTAATTCTAAACATACTAGCTTATTATCAATTATAATTTCTGTATGCATAGAATCTACTTTTAAATTATTTTTTAGGTTATAATCAAGCTGTTTAAGCCATGGTTTTAATTCTTCAATATTAGTATTATTTTCCATGATTTGAGCAAGGTTTGTGCTGGCAAAATCCAAAGCAATATTATATGAGCGAATACTATACTCTGCTTTTGATGAAAAAGCAGAAACCATTTCAAGCCCTAAATGAGTAGAGTTAGCTATTAACTTTTCCACAGTTAATAATAAAGTATAAAATAAAAGAAATAATACAACTACAAGAAAAAAGACTCTATAATATAGTTTTTTCTTTCTATGATGTCTTATGTTACTCATATTTTTACCTTGTTTTATTTTATAGTATTACTTGTTTAATATCTTATCTAAAAACTCTTGTGCACGGCTGCTTTTTGGTGCTTGAAAAAACAAGTTTGGTTCAGTATCTTCTACAACAATACCATTATCCATAAAAATAAGCCTATTGGCTACATTTTTTGCAAAGCCCATTTCATGGGTTACAATAAGCATTGTCATACCTTCTTTTGCTAAATCTTTCATAACATCAAGCACTTCTTTTATCATTTCTGGGTCTAAGGCACTTGTTGGTTCATCAAAAAGTATAACTTCTGGCTCCATAGCTAACGCCCTTGCAATAGCTATACGTTGTTTTTGCCCACCGGAAAGCCTGTTTGGGTAAACTGATGCTTTATCAGATAAACCAACCTTTTCAAGTTTTAATGCTCTTTCTTTTGCTTGGTTTGTATCTATTTTCTTAACTAAAGTAGGGGCAAGCATAATATTTTCAAGGACAGTTTTATGGGGAAATAAATTAAAATGCTGAAATACCATACCCACTTTTTCACGAACTTTATTAATATTACAAGTAGGGCTCATAATATCTTCATTATCAATAAATATATGCCCATTAGTTGGTTCTTGTAGTTTATTAATGCAGTGTAAAAGAGTAGATTTTCCACTACCTGATGGGCCTATAATCGCTATTATATCCCCTTGATTAACATTTAAATCTATGCCTTTTAAAACATGCAGTTCATCAAAATATTTATGTAATCCTTCTATTTTAATCACTTTCTTTTAACCTCATTTCCACTTTATGCATAAAATATGTAAATATTGATGTAAGAATAAGGTATATTAATGCAACAGCTATCCACGGCTCCACAGCTCTATATGAATTATTTGCTATGGTTCTTGTGGCAGCAGTTAAGTCCATACCACTTATCATACCAACAATGGATGTTTCTTTTAATAATACTATAAACTCACTAACTAATGCAGGTAAAATCTTTTTAAAAGCCTGTGGAATAATAATCACTTTCATAGACTGTTTATATGACATTCCTAAAGCCCTTGCAGCTTCCATTTGCCCTTTATCAAGCCCTTGTATCCCTGCTCTTATAATCTCTGCAACATAAGCTGCAGAGTTAAGCCCAAAAGCTAAACTAGCCACCACAAATACAGGGGCAGCAAATGAGCCAATAAACACTAGATTATATAAAATTAAAAGTTGAACAACAGTAGGTGTCCCCCTAATTACAGTGATATATAAACGTGCTAATTTTTGAACAGGGTTAAAGTTTTTTAAAAATTGTAATCTTCTATTTTTTATATGCCTAAAAGGTTTTATATCAGTAATAGTCATAAGTGTTAGTAAAACACCTAATATTACACCTATTATAGCAGCAGTTAGTGTTACTTCTAATGTGAAAATAAGACCATGTATAATTAACATATACTGTTCTTTTTCTATAAATACACTATATAATATATCCAAATAATTATCCATTAAACACCTTAAAACAAAAAAGTTTCACTATTATATTATTTACTTTAAAAAAAAGCAAAAGAAATTTTAATAATAATAAATAAAGTTATGATATAATAAATACCATAACTTATAAATAATAGATTATAAAAATATGAAATTATCTTTTAATCATAGTAACACTCATATAAAAATCTTCTTTTCCATAAGGGTGTTCCTTTAGTAAATCATATATTTTTTCATTTTCCATATACGCATTAAAAACAGTTACAGCATATGATGGGCTACATTTTTCCACAAATTCTTTTATAGCATTACCATTATCTCCAACTTTCATAATAATAATAGTTGTAAATGTTTCTAATAAGTTTTTAATTTCCATATAATCTTTTGGGTTTGGAATAATTGCTGCTTTATCTTGAAAATCTACAATATTTTGGCCGGTTTTAGAGGCTGGAGCAAAAAATGAAGATATACCTGTAACAGCTTCTAGCTCTATATTATGTTTTTTAAGTTCATTATAAATATCTGGAAAAG
>CALADT010000113.1 GCA_937890655.1 uncultured Mucispirillum sp.
AAAACATAAATCCTACCGTCTAAATCTTTGTTTGCAAATTTAGATAAGTATTGGTCTAAATCCAAAATAAAATCGCCACTTATAACACCTTTTGTGCCATCTTTTTTTTGTATAGGATATGTTATTGTAACTGTAATCTTTTTTGTAACAGTATCTTCATAAGGTGAAGTTAAGTATAACCCGTTAGCTTTTACACCTTCTTGATACCATTGAGTGGTTTTATGGTTATACCCTTTTGGGAGTTCTCCGTTTAAATCTTTTAATAAAACACCATCATCAAAGGATAATGTTGCATTAATCATGTTATTAATTTTGCAAAAATTTGTAAGTAACTCACGTAATTTTTGTTCATCTTGGTTTACATCAACATAACCCACAAAAGATTTTATTGCTAATACTTTTGAATCAAATTGCTCATGCACAATGTCAGAAATGAATTCTGTAACTCTATACTGAGTGCTTTTTGTTGATGATAATATACTACTATAAAATATACTGTAACTTGAAATAATTGCAGCAAGAGTAATAGTTGCAATTATTACTGAAACAGTCAGTATTACTCTACTTTTTAAAGACATACTTTTTTTCATTTCTCCCCCTAAAGATTTTGTAACCTATACTATCCTATTCAATTTACAGAATTATAAACATAAGCTAAAATTTATAGATATCACAATAAATAATATGCACTATATATAGAAAGTTGATATTTGTCAATAAAATTTTATAATTTTAATATTGATTATTATTTAAATTAACGTTGCATTTTGCTGAATATATAATTTTTTATAATTTTACATTAGTAATTATAATTATTTTTATCTTTTTTGTATTAATTAGGTCAAAAAATAATTGAATTTAACAAATATATTACATATGTCTTATGTAAAACAATCTTGTTATTTCTTTTGATTTTTAAACATTTTTAACATAATTTAATATAAAAGGTTATAGAAAAGAATTTAAACTATTTAATATTTAAAAATATGAAAAAATTTATAAAAAAGCCTTAAAAAAGGCTTTTTTAATATGTAATTAATTATTTTTTTGTGCTAACACGTTCTATATAAGATGCATCTCTTGTATCTATTTTTAAAGTGTCCCCTTCGTTAATGAAAAGTGGAACTTGCACTTTACCACCAGTTATTACAGTTGCACCTTTTGAACCACCTGTAACTGTATCACCTTTAACTCCTGGTTCACATTCAGTAACTTCTAATTCTACAAAGTTAGGTAATGTAACACCTATTGGTTTAGAGTTAAAAAATTGAACAGATACTTCTAATGATTCTGGCATAAATAAGTAAGAATCGCCCACACAGTCATCATCAAGATGAACTTGTTCGTAGCTTTCTTGGTCCATAAAAATATATTTTGCACCATCTTTATAAAGATATTGCATTTTCTTTTCTTCAAAATCAGGTTCTTTTAATTTTTCACCTGAATCATAAGTTCTTTCTAATACTCTACCTGATATTAAGTTTTTGATTTTAGTGCGAACTGTTGCCCCACCTCTACCGCATTTAATATGCTGCCATTCTATAACTGCATACGGTTCACCATCAACTTCAATTTTAGAGCCTCTTTTAAATTGGTTTGGAGTAATTGGCATAATATCCTCGTTCTTAAAAATTTTACAGATATTAACACATAAAAATAAAAATTGCAAGAAAAAGCATATATTTATAAATACATATATTACTATTATGTGGCTATTTTTAAAAATATTAGATAGTGAATTGGGTATTATAAATATATAAGCAGTAATATTTTATTATATTACTTCAAAATATTTATAATCTAATAGAACGAAAAACTATTTATTTTCAATCTTTTTTGCACTAATACGCAGGTTATCTACAAGTAATGACAGTTCATCAATAGATTTATCTAAATCAGATATAGTCTGCTGTGCTGAATTAATTAAAGAGTGTGATATTTTTAAATCATTTACAATATTATACTCTTTATGTAGTATTTCATTCATAATATACTCCATAAAATTATCATTATGGAATTTACTTTGCAAAATATGTGCCAAATTACTCATAGTATTTCCTCCACTAATACTATCGGCAAAAAAAATATTTTCTTAATTGAAAAATTTAATATTTAGTTATATATTATCCTATAAATGGTGAAATATGATTTATATAACTGATGAAATAATCGAAAATATTATTAAAGAAGATGTGCCTTTTAGTGATATTACCACTGATATTTTAGATATAGCTTCTAAAAAAGGACAGCTGACTTTTTATGCAAGGGAAAATGGTGTAATAGCAGGAAGTAGTGTTGCTGCTAAAATATTTAAAAAACTAGGTGCTCAAGTAGTTTATGAAATAAATGAAGGTAGCAGTATTTTAAAAGATGAAAAAATATTACAAGTAAAAGCAAGTGCAGATATTTTGCATACCGGCTGGAAAGTATCCCTTAATACATTAGAATATTTATCAGGTATTGCAACTTATAGTAATAAAATGGTTACAAAAGCAAGAAATATTAATGAAAATATTATGCTTGCTGCCACTAGGAAATCTTTACCTCTTTCAAAACAGCTTGTAACTCTTGGGTTTTTAGCAGGTGGAGTAGTGCCACACAGGTTAGGGCTTTCAGAAACTATACTTATTTTTAAGCAGCATTTAGAATTTTTAGGTGGGATAGATAACCTTGAAAAAACTATAAAACATTCAAAAAATAAAGCGTATGAAAAGAAAATTATTCTTGAAACAGAAAATTATGAAGATAGTATTAAAGCGTTACATTATGATTTTATAGACGGTTTACAGGTGGATAAACTTGCACCAAATATTATAAAAGATATAGTAAACGAACGAAATAAAACAAATAAACATATAGTAATTATTGCAGCAGGTGGCATTAACCTTACAAATATTGAAGATTATGCTAATACCGGAGCAGAAGTGATTGTTTCATCATCTTTTTTTCATGCTTCTCCTTTAGATATAAAAGCACTTATGGAAATGGAAGGCTAGAGAATGGATAAAAAAACTTTTGCTTTTATTGCTGCATTTTTATCGTTTTTCACATGGGGTATCCTTGTTATTTACTGGCATTACCTTTCAAATGTTTCTCCTTTAGAAATTGTTTCCCATAGAGCAATATGGAGCCTTTTATTTTCTGGTATGCTTATTATTATAACAAAACAAGCAGGGGAAGTGGTATGTGTATTTAAAAACCCAAAAAATATTATACCACTTATTATATCAAGCCTTTTAATTGCTGGTAACTGGGGTATATTTATTTGGGCAGTTGCAAATGGTAAAATAGTAGAAAGTAGTATGGGTAACTATGTTACACCACTTTTAAATGTGGCAGCATCTGCATTTATATTTAAAATAACACTTAATAAATACCAAAAGCTTTCTGTTTTACTGGCCTTTTTAGGTGTTTTATATATGGTTATTGTTTATGGAAAAATACCTTATATTGCTGTATTTTTTGCCATTACATTTTGCGCATATGGAATAATTAAAAAACTTGTTAGAACAAGTGCCTTAACAGGTATATTTGTGGAAACATTAATTATATCTATACCTGCTGTTATATATATAATGTATCTTATATCCACAGGGGAAAGTGCAGTTATTCATGGCACAACCACCGTTAAGGTTTTACTAATATGCACAGGAATATTTACAACTTTACCACTTTTAGGGTTTTCTTATAGTGCAAAAATATTGCATTTAAGCACATTAGGTATAATTCAATATACAACACCTACTATTACATTTTTATTAGGTGTATTTTTATACGGAGAATATTTTAGCACAGATATGCTTATTACATTTATTTTAATATGGGCAGGGCTTATAATATTTTCAGTAGACGGTTTAAGGCAGTTAAAAAATAATAAGAAAAATATAAAACTTGAAAAAAATTAATAGATTTTAAATAAATAGGTTAGTATATATAAAATCTATTTATTATAAATTCTTATATCACTTTATAATTGTTACTAAAAATTTAAATTATGCAACATTTTTTGCCTTTTATTTTGGTGCAATACTTTATATTTTCACTAAGTTTAATAATATAATTTTAATAAGTAAATCACTTAAAAATTTATAATATAGCTTAAATATATATAATTTAATTAATATATATTATTTAAAATTACTATTATTTTACTTATTCTAATTATGCTTTTGATTTATTATGTGATCATTTAGTATTGCCTGCTTTATGTTTTAATATTTTAATGGTTTTTGGTTATTATATTTTATTAATGGTTTATTATTCCCATAATCTTATATAGAAATTATAGCATATTTTTCATTATTATTATCTTATTGTAAAATACCTTAAAATAGTGCCTATACCATAAATTTCTTTATATTATCACTTTTTATAATGTTTTCTCCACCTAAGTATATAAATACTTTGTCCCCAATTTGAAAGTATTTATCTATAAATTTTACTAGAAATAGCAGCTCTAAACCCTGCTTATATATAACAGGATTTTACCATTCCATAACTACACTATTTTTTCTATCTTTTTCTATTTTTATACTTTGCTTTTTCATGGTTATATAAAAAAAATGACGGACTTAAATAATCCGTCATTTTTATATAGTTATTTTTCTTTAATTATTTATCAAACTTATCCATAAAAATGTTACCGAAGCCTTTATCTTCGCTATTTTCCATTTTTTTCATATATTCTTTAGTTTCTCTTCTTTCAGAGTCTTGTAAATATTTTTTGATAGATAATGTAATTTGTTTTTCTTTGTTATCTGCTTTTATAACTGCAGCTGTAACCATATCCCCAACATTATACATATCAACTGATGCTTTTGCTGGGTCTAAATCACTAAGGCCTATTATTCCTTTCATATCAAGTGGGAGTTCTACCTCTAAACCTTGTTTTGTTACATTTATTATTTTTACTTCCACAGCTTTACCTTGTGGTAAAAGTTTTGTTACTTCTTTCCATGGGTTTGTTTCAAGCTGTTTTATACCAAGGCTAATACGTTCTTTATCTTCATCAATATTTAATATTTTTGCTTCAACAGTATCGCCTACTTTGTATAACTCATTTAAATCAGCTACTTCTTCTCTCCAAGAAATATCATTTTTTCTAACAAGACCATCTAAAAAGCTACCAAAGTCTATAAATAAACCAAAATCTGTAATATTTTTAATAGTTCCTTTAACTATTGAGCCTTCTGGGTGTTCTTCTTTTAATGTTTTCCATGGGTTTTCTATTAAGTCTTTAACACTCATAATAACACGTTTTCTGTCATTATCGTATCCTATAACCCTACCTTCTACCACATCTTTTATATTAAGAGTTTGTTTTGTGTTTTTAAGCCAGCCTATTTCTTCATTAGGAACAAAACCGTCTATACCTGCTGCTATTTCTAAAACATAACCTGCACGTTTTCTTGCAACAACTGTTCCTTTTACTTGGCTACCTTCTGGGTATTCTTTTTCTGCGTTATCCCATGGGTCTTTTTCAAGCTGTTTCATACCAACTGCAACTTTTTTTGTATCTTTATCAATTTCAAGAATTACTACTTCTACTGTATCTTTTTCTGATAAGAATTTTGCAGGGTTTTTTACTCTGCCCCAGCTCATTTCGTTTTTATGTAAAAAGCCGTCTATTCCACCAAGGCTAATAAAAGCACCGTAGTCTTTTAATGTTTTTACTGTTCCTTTTATTTTATCCCCAATGTTATTTTTTTCAAAGAAATCATCTCTTAATTTTTTTGTTTCATCAGATAAATAATGACGTGGAGAAACTAATACAGACTGTTTTTTTCCACCATGCACTTTTAAGATTTTAGCAAGGATTACTTTATTAATAAATTTTGCTGGGTCAATATCTTTTGTATTAATATCAATAAGGTTTTCTGGAATAAAAGCATCTATTTGACCAACTTTACCTCTATAACCTTTTGTTTTATCGTTATTTATAAATTCTACGATTTTTACTTCAACTGGTGTGCCTGTAGTTTCTTTTTCACGTATTGCACTAAAGTCGCCTTTTGCATCAATAGCTTTTTTAGAAAGAAATACGCCATCATTATTCATTTTTACAATACTAAGTTCTACTTCGTCCCCTAGTTTTGCAGCTTCTAATTCTGCCATGCTAGCTACACCTTCAGTTTTATAGCCAAAGTTAATAAGAGCATTTTCGCCCCTTATTTCCACAATAGTACCTTTAACTATCTGACCTGTGTGGTATTGCTGGAGAGATTCTTCAAAAAATGATTCATAATCTTCCATACGTTCTTCATTTTGTCTTTTTTCGTTACTCATTTTGCGACCTCGTTTATATATTCACGCACCTTGTCAAGAAGATATATAGGTGTGCTTGCACCTGCTGTTAGCCCTACTTTATTTACATTTAAAAACATATCAGCATTAAGTTCTGATTCTGTTTCTATATGATATGTTTTAGGGCATATCTCTTTACAAAGGTGGTAGAGCCTTGTAGTGTTGGCACTGTTTTTTCCACCAACAACTATCATTACTTCCACATTTGAAGCTACTTCAATGGCAGCATCCTGCCTATACTCAGTAGCACTGCATATTGTTCTTGCAACAATAAGCTCATCACATTTACTTCTTAGCTTTTCTTCCACTTCTCTAAACATTTTTTTATTTTGAGTAGTTTGTGCTAATAAGCCATATGTTTTAACTTTTGGCAGGTTATCCGCTTCCCCTGCGTTTTCTATTACTTTATAATTGCCGTCCGTATAGCTTATAATACCTTTAACTTCCGGATGGTCTGATTCACCTAATATAATAACACAATCACATTCATGAGAAAGTTTTTCTCCTGAACGTTGTGCTTTTTGAACAAATGGGCAGGCAGCATCAATAACTTTTCCTGCATTTTCATATAAATATTGTGCTTCTTTTTTCTCTATACCGTGGCTTCTTACTACAACAGACATGTTAGACTCTACTTTATCCAGCTCTTTTATAGTAGAAACACCACTTTCTGCAAGCTCATTTACAACTTGTGGGTTATGGATAATAGGCCCAAAAGTAACCACGTTATCATCTTCCATAGCTGATTTTTTTACTATATCAATCGCCCGTTCCACTCCAAAACAAAACCCTGCGTGACGGGCAATAATAATTTCCATTAACTAACTCCGTAACTAATATTGTATGATATTATACTAAAAAATATATTTTTGCAAATAAATATAAACTTTTTTTAAAAAAATATTAAATTATTTTCTTAATTTAGTAATCATATCCCCGATTTTTAATACAACTTCATCTAAAGTAAGCCCTGTTGTATCAAGCAATATAGCATCTTCTGCCTGCATAAGTGGGCTTTCTTCTCTTTCCATATCCTGCTTATCACGTTTTATAATGTCTTGTAACACTTCTTCATATGCAGGTGCATTATTTTTACCTTCATACTCTTTATAACGTCTTTTAGCACGTTCTTCTGCACTAGCTGTTAAGTATATTTTTAAATCAGCATTAGGTAGCACAACTGTTGTAATATCTCTACCGTCCATTATAACGTCGCTTTTTAAAGCATAGGATTGCTGTTTTTTTACAAGTAGCTTTCTTAACTCTTTATTTTGTGCCACACTAGGCACAAGTTTAGATATTTCAGGAGTCCTTATTTCATCAGTTAAATTATAGGTTTCACCATTATATTTCACTGATATAAATTTACCATTATTTGTAAAAATAAACTCTACTTGTGCTATTTTATCTTCTAAATTATCACTACCGTATTTTTTAGAAATATATGCAGCACTTCTATACATTGCACCTGTATCAATATATGTAAGTCCATACTTTTCTGCTATTAGTTTACAAACTGTGCTTTTACCACTGCCTGCTGGGCCGTCTACTGCTACTTGCATAAAACACCTCTTATTTTTCTTCTATGGATAACAAATCCCCTATAAAATCTGGATAAGATACATCAAGGGATGCTATATTATCTAATAATATCTTTACACCAAACTTTTTAGCAAGTATAATATTTATCATAGATATTCTATGGTCATCATATGCTAAAAGTGTTGCTCTTGTTGGCTGGCTTCTTAATGGGTTTATTTTTAAACCGTCCTCGTATTCTTCTATTTCTGCACCGAGTGCTTGGAAGTTATTAATTAAAGCCATTATTCTATCAGACTCTTTTACTCTTAACTCTTTTGCATCTCTTATTTCTAAAGGTCCTTCACCAAAAAGTGCTATCATAGCAAGTATAGGTATTTCATCTATCATGTTTGCCACTAAATCACCACTGATTTTGCCACCTTTTATTCTAGCACTTGTAACATATATATTACCAATAGGCTCTACTTCGTTGGAAGTAATTTCTGTTTTTACTTCCACCCCTAACTGTTTTAATGCAGTTAATAGCCCTGTTCTACTTGGGTTAAGCCCACAATTTTCTATAACTATTTCAGAACCTTCAAATATAAGCCCTGCACCTATATAAAATGCAGCTGATGAAAAATCTGCAGGAACATCTATTTTACCTTGAGTTAATTCCCCACCATGCACTATTATTTTACCGTTATTAGATTCTGTTTTAATACCGTATGCTGCAAACATTCTTTCAGTATGGTCCCTTGTAGGAGTGTTTTCTATATAAGTTGTAGCACCCTCTAACTGCACACCAGCTAATAAAATAGCACTTTTTACCTGTGCAGATTTAACAGGAGATGATATCTCCCCTGCTTTTAGTTTAGCAGGCATAACAGTTGCCGGTAAAAGTGTGCTTTCTGCTTTTGAATATATATTTGCACCTAACTGTTTTAATGGGTTAATAACTCTATCCATTGGCCTGCGTAATAATGATGCGTCCCCTGATAATACAGAATATATATTAGAAGGTGCTAATACACCCATCATAAGCCTTGCAGTTGTGCCAGAATTATGGCAGTTTAAAACATCATATGATTCTTTAAAGTTTCTAACACCTTCTGAGTGAATAAGTAACCTTGAACGTTCATTAACTACACTTACCCCTAACTGTTGCATAACATTCATAGTAGCTAATGTATCACGTGATAATAATGGTTTTTTTACAACAGATACACCGTCTGCCATAGCACCCATGATTATTGCCCTATGAGTAATTGATTTATCTGATGGTACTTTCACATTACCTTTAAAACTGCTACACTTATCAAAAGTTATCATAATTCACCTCGTTTTACTTATTTCAGCATACGCCGTTGCATACTTACTTCTTCTATTTTTTTATATATTGCTTCTTTTTCATTATTTTCTATCATAGTTTTCCATTTTTTTATATCTTTTTCTAAATATTCTATACATTCTATTAATGCTTTTTTATTATCAAAAAAAATATCTCGCCACATTAAAGGGTCGCTTGCTGCTATTCTTGTAAAATCTTTAAAACCACCACCTGCAAAAGATAGTGCATTTTTGTTCTGACTACATACTGTATCCATTAAACAAAATGATATTAAATGTGGCAGATGACTAACATTTGCAAATATTTTATCATGCTCATATGCTGTTATTTCTATAACTTCCATATTAATAAGTTTATGTAGGTCATATAATAATTTATCCAGCATAATATTTCCTGCTGATGTTAGAATATGTTTTGCACCATGAAATAGTGTGCTTTCTGAGTTAGTATAACCACTTGTTTCTTTACCTTTTATGGGATGACCACCACAAAAAACAAGGTTATTTTCTTTTGCTGCTTTTTCTATGGAAAGTTTTGTACTGCAACTATCTGTTACTGCTTTTTCATAATTTATACTGCCTAATTTATTTATAAACTCAATGGAAGAATCAACAGGCAGGCATATATATAATAAATCAAGGGGGAAACTAATAAACTGTTGAAATTCATCTGTTACCCCTTGAAATACTTCACTTTCTATGGCTTCTACAAGCACATTTTTATTTAAATCATAACCATAAACATTAATACCGATATTACTAAAGGCTTTAGCAAAAGAACCACCTATTAAGCCTAACCCTGCTATACCGATATTATTAAATGGTAACTTATTTTGCAATTTCTTTACCTACTGCTTTTGCAATAATTTCCACTTTTTCCATAACTTCTACATACTGCTCTGGAGTAAGTGATTGGTCGCCATCGCTTAAGGCTTCATCTGGGTTAGGGTGAACTTCTATCATTAACCCGTCAGCCCCTGCTGCAACTGAAGCAAGTGCCATAGGCCCTATACATTCTATTCTACCTGTGCCGTGGCTTGGGTCTACAATTACAGGTAAATGAGATAATGATTTTATAGCAGGCACGCAGGCTAAATCAAGAGTATTTCTTGTGTATGTTTCAAATGTTCTAATACCCCTTTCACAAAGGATAATATTTGAATTACCTTCTTTTGCAATATGTTCTGCTGCTAATAAAAATTCTTTAATAGTAGCACTCATACCCCTTTTTAATAAAACAGGTTTTTCTTGAGCACCCACTTCATGTAAAAGACGGAAATTTTGCATATTCCTTGCGCCTATTTGTAAAATATCAGCATATTCTGATACGATTTCAATATCTCGTGGGTCAGTTAGTTCTGTTACCACAATCATACCAAACTCATCTGCTGCTTTTCTTAAATAAATTAACCCTTCAGGCCCCATACCTTGAAATGAATATGGGCTTGTTCTAGGTTTATAGGCACCACCTCTTAAAATCCTTGAACCTTTTGCACTGGTTGATTTTGCCACAATACGTGCCTGTTCTAAACTTTCCACAGAACAAGGGCCACTCATAACGGCAAGCTCTTTACCACCTATTTTTACACCTTTTACATCAATAACAGTATCTTCTTTTTTAAATTCACGACTTACAAGTTTATATGGTTTTGAAATCGGTATTATTTCATCTACACCCTGAAAAGTCTGCACTTGTTTGCCTTTTAGTAGAGATTCATCTCCTATGGCTCCAATAACAGTCCTTTCCACCCCTTCTGATATAGTAAGCTTGTAACCACATGATGTTAAATGGTTTGTTAAGTTATCTATATCTTCTTTTGGTGCATTATGTTTCATAACTATAATCATATATAACTCCATTTTATTTATTTAATACTTTAGCTAACGCTTTTATAAATATTTCGTTTTCTTCCATAGTGCCTATGGAACCGCGTATGTAGTCTTTTAAAGAATCCACCCCTAAAAAGCGAACAATTACCCCTTCTTTCAGTAAATCTTCAAAAACTTTTTTCCCATTGCCTGTTTTTATAAGCATAAAATTTGCATGGGTTTTAATATATGAAAGCCCCATTTTTGTTACTTCTTCATATAAATAATTTTTACCTTGATTATTTAATGATACAACTTTCTTTATATAATCTTGGTCTTTTAATGCTGCTTGAGCCATAATTTGTGCTGCAGAGTTTACATTAAAAGGCGGTCTTATTCTATTAATTAATGATATACATTCTTTATCTGCCACTAAATAACCACATCTAATAGATGCTAACCCATAGGCTTTTGAGAATGTTCGCATAGTCATAAGGTTATTATATTTTTTCATTAATGAAAACACATCAGGGTAATCATCTTCTGCAAATTCAATATATGCCTCATCAAGCACAACTAACACATTATTATTAAGTTTCTCCATAAAAGATACAAATTCATTATGACTAAACATAACCCCTGTTGGGTTATTAGGATTAGCAAGCATAATAAACCTTGTTTTTTCATTAACTGCATTTAATATGTTATCAAAATTAATTGTAAAATCATCATTTAAACTAACCCACCTGCAACTGCCTTTTAAACCTTTTGCTAAAAGCTCATACTCTGAAAATGAAGGGCTTGGGGAAAGTGCATGATAATCTTCTGATAAAAAAGCCATGTATAAAAGCTGTATTATTTCATCACTACCTGCACCACATAATATATTATCAATATGAACATTATGAAATTCTGCAAGTGCTTTTCTTAAATAATAACTATCCCCTGTTGGGTATCTTGTTATTTCATTTTTATATTCATCTAACGATTTAATAACTTCTAAACTAGCACCATACGGGTTTTCATTGGAAGCAAGTTTTATAATATTTTCTATACCTAACTCCCGCTCTAATTCTTTTACAGGTTTTCCTGGAACGTATGCTGAAATATCCAACAATCCGTCCCATACAAGTGATTTATAATCTGCCATAATTAAAACTCTCCTTTAGGGTATGAACCTAATATTTTTGCAACAGGCGTTTTTTCCATAAATTCTTCAAGGACTGATTTTATATGATTATCTTCCACATGGCCATCAATATCTGTATAAAATAAATATTCCCATGGTTTTTCTTTGGAAGGCCTGCTTTCTAATGTAGTCATATTTATATTACCACGTTTAAATATTTCTAACACATCATATAAAGCACCTGATTTATGATGAACGCTAAACATTATTGATGTTTTATCATTACCTGTTTTGCTTTGCATATTTTTGCCTATTACAACAAACCTTGTAAAATTGCCTTTTCCATCTTCAATATGACGTTCAATAACTTTTAAATTATAAACTGCTTCTGCAAGCTCGCTACCTATTGCAGCAATACTTGTATCCTTTTGTGCCATTTCTGCAGCAAGTGCAGTTGACTCACAAGGGATAACTTCCGTATCAGGAAAGTGAGAAGCAAGCCATTTAGAACATTGGCCTATGGGGCTAGGGTGGGAATAGATTTTTTTAATATCTTCTTTTCTACCTGTTTTATTAAGCAAGTTTTCTGCAATCTCCACATAAACTTCGCCCATAATAATAACATTAGTATCCATAAACATATCAAGAGATTGGTTTACAACACCTTCAAGTGAATTTTCCACAGGGACAATACCACAATGAACCTGCCCTTTTTCCACATATTCAAAAATCTCCCCTATGTTTCTAACAGGTATAAGTTTTGCAGATTGACCAAACCTTTTCACAGCGGCTAAATTAGAAAATGTACCAATAGGCCCTAAAAATGCCACACGGACTTCTTCTTCAAGGCATAAAGATGCACTCATTATTTCACGAAAAACATTACGCAAACTATGTGCTGGGAACGGGCCTTCGTTTTCCTGTTTTAAACGGGCATATATTTGTTCTTCTCTTGAATTTACCCACACAGGAAAACCGTGTTTTTTCTTAATATCCCCTACTTCTATAACACATTTTGCACGCTGATTTAAAAGTTTTAGTATTTGACTATCTATACTATCAATTTCATTTCTTAAATATTCTAACTCTTTCATAAAAAAAGTTTAACAGAAGATTATTAAATATTCAATACAAAATCATTTGATTTTTAAAATTTACTACTTATTTTTTATTTTTTTAATAAATTCTTGCAATTTCTATTAAATTTGTATAATATAAATCAATATTAATTTGGAGTTTTACATGTTTGATTTTGGTTCCCTTATAGTTCTTTCAGATAAAAAAGATAAACAATATATGATTAATCTTAAAGAGGGAGCTAGGTTTTCCACTCATTATGGCTTTATAGAGCATAATGATATTGCTAATCTTGATGATGGTGATATTATTGAAAGCACTATGGGGCATCCTTACTTAGTTTATAGGCCTACATATATGGATTTTGTAATGAATATAAAAAGGCAGGCGCAGATTATCTACCCAAAAGATGCTGCCGCTATGCTTATGTGGGGAGATATTGCACCACACCAAAACGTATTAGAATCAGGTATTGGGCAAGGGGCGTTATCACTTGCCATATTACGTGCTTTAGCAGGAACAGGGCTTTTAACAAGTTATGAAATAAGGGCAGATTTTGCAGAACAGTCAGCAAAGTTTATAAAACAGTTTATGGGAGCAACTCCTGAAAACCATAAAATAGAAGTTAGAAGTATTTATGACGGTATAGACGGAGTTTATGACAGAGTTTTACTTGATTTACCAGAACCATGGCATGTTGTTCCATATTTAAAAACAGGGCTTAAAAATGGCGGATTAATAGTAGCTTACCTGCCTACTATTTTACAGGTAAAAAACTATGTGGACGCATTAAAAGAAAGTGGTTATTTTTCTGATATTGAAACAGCAGAATTTACAAGACGGCCATGGAAAGTGGACGGTATGTCTGTTAGGCCTGAAATGTGGATATATAACCACAGTGCATTTTTAATTAGTGCAAGGAAATTAAAAACAATATAAAAACTTTATAATTTTGGGGTGGTTTATGAAAATTAGATTTAAAATTTTATTTCTTTTAATACTTATATACTTAATATCTGTTATTATTATTTCAGAACTTGATTTAATTCCATCATGGCTTTCTTTTATTTTATACGGAATATATGTGCCTATGACGTATTTTTCTGTTACATCTATTTTAAAAAATATGCTACGTATTGCACAAGTTATGGCAACAGAAGAAGATGAAATAGTGGATTTAAGAAAACGTATAGAAAAAAATATGAAATGTGATTACTGTAACAGTATTGCAAGTTCATTAAACCATATGATGCGTAATACAGATAAAACTATTTTAGAGTTTTACAAATTAATAGTTTATGCAGAAGGTAGATCCCTTGCTGTTTCATCATCTATTACAACAGTTGATGAAAGTATTACAAAAAACGCTCAAAGTGCCCAAAACATTTTTAACTCCATAAACGATTTAGTAGGCTATATTAGAAGAATCACACAAACATCATCAGAAATTAATTCAGATATAAATAAATCACTTGATTTAACAAAAAACGGTTCAGAATCTATGGAACATGTAAAAAATTTAATGACAGATATTTCAAATGCTGCATCATCTCTTAGCACAAAAATAGAAGAACTTAATGCTGGGGCTGGCAAAATCGGTGTAATTGTTTCTGTTATTGATGATATTTCTGAACAAACTGCACTACTTTCATTAAATGCAGCTATTGAGGCAGCAAGAGCCGGCGAAGCAGGGCGTGGTTTTGCTGTGGTTGCTGACGAAGTTAGAAAACTTGCTGATAAAACTATAAAATCCACAAGTGAAATTAAAGAAATGGTTACAGAAATACAAAACTATATTTCTGATGTATCAACACAAACAAGCAA
>CALADT010000114.1 GCA_937890655.1 uncultured Mucispirillum sp.
ATTAAACGTAAAGCTTTTCATAGCAATTCTTATCAAGATATTCAAGCTACTATTAATATCCTTGAAACAGATAATAAAGTTCTATATGATATTATAAAAAATACAGGAGATATATATAAGAAAAAAGAAGCACGAATACAGTATAATATACCATCAAAATATAATCTATACAGTAATTATGATAAAAAATTAAAACAATTACAATTTAAATATAATAACAATGAATTAATTAATATGGTTGATATGTTTACTAGTGAACAATTAATGATACTCTTTCAAAATAATAAGTATTTTAATATCTCACTATACGTTATACCTGATACAAGATTAAATAAAAAAGAAATGATAAGAACATATAATGAAACATATAATAAGTTAAAACAAAAATACCCCTATACTCATCACTCTGTATTAATTGATGAAACAAGTGATACAATTTTAGAATGGTACAATATTGTAAAAGGAAATGACATTGTTTTTTATCCATCTTTATATGATATTTCTTTTTCTTTATATAATCCATACTATGCTGTCCAAGAAAATATATTATCAGTTTTCATTAATACTAATGAATGTGTAACTGTAACAAATAATAAAATTTATGGAATAGATAATCTTAATAATTTTTGGAAACTTTTTATAGATAATTCAATAACATATACAGAATATAAAATCTATGGGCAATGTGAAGCTTCAAATGCTGTTGTTGTAGGAAATGCCAAAATGGATCAATTAGATAATTATATGAAAGATGCAAGACCAAGTAATCAAAAAACTATTATAATTGCAATAAATAATTATGAAAGTGATGACCAAAAATATACCTCATCTAACTTTGAAACATATGCAGAGTTATTATTAGAATTACCAATACGCTATCCTAATATTACTTTTATTTTTAGACTAGATGCTGCCACATTAACAATATTAAAAAGGAAGAATAAATGGGGAGAAAATAAAGTTGATAACTATATAAATAAAATGAAATCATTTCCAAATGTAATATATAGTACAGAGAGTGATTATCTTAAAATTTTTGCTAATTCAGATGGTATTATTCAAGATAATCATTCTTTTTTAGTGGAATACTTTTATACGTTTAAACCTTGTTGTTATGTGCTAACATCTCCTAATGACATTAAAACTAAATTCAATTCTCTAGGAGTTAAATGTTTAGAACAGGTATATGTTGCATATAATGAAGCACAAATAACTAAGTTTATCGAAGATGTTATAAGCAATAATAATGACCATATGAAAGAAAGTAGAATAGAATTTGCCAGAAAAGAAATTATAACTAACTATACTAATGTTCATAGAAATATTTATCATACAATTTTAAGTTATTTCAATTCTTAGAATTATTTTAAAAACATAGTTTATACAATCATTAATTGGTTAGTATAAATAATTATTGATTTTAAATAGACTTACAATTACTATAATTATTTACTATTATATAAATAAATTAGAGGTTATGATGTTAAAAATTAAACAATTACTATTAAAAGTATATAGGAAAAATATAAATGATATTGATATAATCAGAAAATCAGATTTCTTTGATGCCAAATGGTATCTTGATACATATAAAGATGTTTTTCATGCAAACATTGATCCTGCCTTGCACTATTTTAAATATGGTTGGAAAGAAATGCGTAATCCTAGCCCTTTATTCAATACTAGACAATATCTTCAAGCAAATTTAGATGTTAAAAAGGCAAACATCAACCCTTTAGTACATTTTGAAAAATATTTAGTAAACTTGAATATAATAAAAATATATTATCAGATAAAACAAAAAAAGAATATGATATAATAGAAAATTCACTTATGTTTGATCGTGCATGGTATAAAAGATATTTTTATTTTTGTTCAGATCCAATAATGGATTATTATAGAAACTATGCAAACAGAAACCCATCAAACTTCTTTTATACCAATGAATATCTACTTTTAAATCCAGATGTAGCAAAAAGTGGTATTCAACCATTAATTCATTATGAATTATTTGGAAAATATGAAGGAAGGCCTATTTCTTTAGTTGATAAACAAGATAAGTTGCTACCTAACACAATTAAGATAACAAAGGAATTAACCGAACGAAAAAAGTATAATAATAAAATTATTTCTGTATTTGCCATATACTCTAGCAAGTGTAAAATAGAAGAATATGTTTTATATTTACTTAAAGGTTTAAATGAAATTAGTGATTATGTGTTAATAGTGTCAGATAATTATATATATGAAGAAGAGCTTAATAAATTAGATGGTTTATGTAATGTATATATTTTTGATAGACATGGCGAATACGATTTTGGTTCCTATAAAAAAGGATATAATTACTTAATAGAAAATAATATACTAGATAACAATGATAGTTTACTATTTATCAATGATTCTAATTATGGGCCAATATATCCATTTGAAAATATCATAGAAGATTATAAAAACAAAAATTGTGATTTTTATGGCTTATCAGTAGGAAGAGAAGGTAAAAAACTATATATACAAAGCTTTTTTTATATATTTAAATCTAGTATATTTATGAGTGAATGTTTTAAAACATATATGAATAATATCAAAAAAGAATTAAGTTTTATTAATGTAATTTTAAACTATGAGTTTACTCTTACATCTTATTTACTATCTCAAGGTTATAAATATTCATCATTTATAGATTTTAAAGACTTTAATAATGTAGAAATGGAAAATTTTGTTCCATCATTATATCCATATACTATTGTAAAGAAGTATCAATATCCTCTGTTAAAGCGTAAAGCTGTTATGCGTAATCAGACTTATGAAGATATATATAAAACTTTATCAATTATTGAACGTGATAATCCAGAAATATATGAGAATTATAATAACAAATTAAAAATAATTAGAGAAAAATATAAAAATAATGAGCCTATATCAATAGTGTTCTTAGTAAATATGACAAGTATGTTTCCTGCTGAATCGTTAATGAAGATATTAACTAATAATGATAAATTTCGTATTTCTTTATATGTTATACCAGATATTAGATTTGGTGATAAAGAAATGTTTAGAATTTACAATGACACATATAATGAATTAAAAAATAAATATCCATATATTAAACATTCTATACATATAAATAAGGCTAATAATATAATTTTAGATTGGTATGATGTGATAAATGAAGCAGATATTGTTTGTTATCCTTCACCTTATATTGTTTCCTATTCATTATATAATCCTTACTATGCCGTTCAAAAAAATATATTATCAATACATATAAACTATGGTTTTTTTAGATCAAAATATGATAGAATAATTTATAATATGGATAATTATAATAATTTTTGGAAAGTATTTTTAGAAACAGAAATCAACTTTAATGAATATAAGATTTATGGACAATGTGAAGCTACAAATTCTATTATTGTAGGCTATGCAAAAATGGATAAATTAAGTGATTATATAAAAAATGAAAAACCAAGAGATCGAAAACGCATAGTAATTGCACCACATCATAGTGTTGATGGTGGAGCAAATCAATCATTATCTTTGTCTAACTTCGAAAGATATGCTACTCTATTTTTAGAACTACCACAAAAATATCCTGATATTGATTTTGTTTTTAGACCACACCCTGTTTTATTTACTGTTTTAAGAAAAAGTAATAAATGGGGAGATGAAAAAGTTGATAACTATCTCAACAAAATGAAATCATTTCCAAATGTAACATACAGCACAGAGGGTGATTATCTTGAAATTTTTGCCAATTCAGATGGTATTATTCAAGATAGTGGTTCTTTTTTAGTGGAGTATTTTTATACTTTTAAACCTTGTTGTTATATGCTAAAATCTCCTAATGATATTAGCGATAAATTTAATGAACTAGGAGTTAAGTGTTTGGAACATGTATATATTGCATATGATGAAAAACAAATAACTAATTTCATAGAAAATGTTATAAATAATAATGACTATATGAAAGAAGATAGAATTAAATTTGCTAAAAAAGAAATTATGATAAACTATCCAAATGTTAGTAAAAAAATATATGATTACTTAATTGAAGTGTTGGAGGGAAAAAATGACTAGAGTAATTACTTATGGCACTTATGATGTTCTACATTATGGGCATATTAATCTTTTAAAAAGAGCTAAAGCTTTAGGGGACTATCTAATAGTTGTCTTATCAAGCGATGAGTTTAATAAAGTAAAAAATAAACAATCTTTTTACACTTATGAACAGCGTAAAATGATATTAGAAGCTTGTAGATATGTAGATTTAGTAATTCCAGAATATAACTGGGAACAAAAAATTGATGATGTTAAAACATATAAAGCAGATATCTTTGTAATGGGAGATGATTGGGAAGGAAAATTTGATTTTCTAAAAGAATACTGTGAAGTTATTTATTTACCTAGAACACCAGATGTTTCATCTACTAATACAAAAAAATATTTAAAAGAAAACAAATAATGAGTTTTTTAAATAGTATTAAGCTCATAAAAAATAATATTGTTAATACTATCATAGTAGCACGGTCAAGCTACTTTGATTATAAATGGTACATGAATAAACATGAAAAAACATGGTTTCTAAAAACTGTTTATAGAAAATACTATGCTGCTTTACATTATGTTATTAGGGGTAGTAAAGCAGAAATTAAACCATCAAAAATATTTTATACAAATGAATATTTAATTTTAAACCCTGATGTTAAACTTAATAATTTTAATCCATTAGTCCATTATGAACTTTATGGTAAATATGAAAATAGACCAATTTCTTTAGCAGATATAAAACAATATAATGTGCCTAAAGGTTCTATTAGCATTGCAAAAAATTTCAATAATAGAAAAACTATTAATAAAAAAATAGTTACAGTTTTTGCATTTTTTTCAGGTAATTCAAAATTACATGAATATCAGATGTATTTACTGAAACATTTAAATAAAATAAGTGATTATATTGTTATAGTTGGTGATAATACAATATATGAAACAGAATTAGAAAAAATAGAAAATTTATGTAATACTATTATTTGTAATAGACATGGTGAGTATGACTTTGGTTCTTATAAAATTGGGTATAACTACTTAATAGAAAATAATATTTTAAATAATGATGATGATTTATTA
>CALADT010000115.1 GCA_937890655.1 uncultured Mucispirillum sp.
CAATTAACGAACCCATTTGCTGGTCCCCACCTAAAGGCCCTGATTTTAATTTAATAATATCTGCCGCTTTATCTGGCTCTCTGCGTAAAAAAACTTCTTCCACTAATCTGCCTGTTGTGCCTGTGCAAATCAGCTTATGGTCAATTAGTCTTTTGTAGTTAAATTCAACCCATTCTACCATATCATTTTTTCTAGCATCGTGTGCTACAAGCCCTATGGACTTAATTTTTTTCATTTTAAAACCTCTTTCTCTTAAATAATATTTCTTTAATAAAATCTATATCTATTATTAATTAATTACAACATTAATTTTTTAAATTTTCATCATATTTATGTAAGTTATTTGTAATTTTAGACTTAATTATGTAAAATCAGTGGATATTTATTTAAAAACATATTTCATACTATTATTTTTTTATTAAAATACTATATCTATTTTGCAAATTTATTACTATAATAATGTTATAAGGAGTAGCAATATGGATAATAACAAGGCAGTAGAAACATTTTTAAAAAACTTTACAGGCAGTATAGATAGCCAGATTTTAAATGCCTTTTTAAAAATAACAAAAGTTATAACACTTGAAAATAAAGAAGTCCTTTTTAATGAAGGAGATAAAGCGTATTATTTTTACTACGTTATAGAAGGTAATATTAAACTTTCTAAACTAGCAGAAGATGGTAAAGAAACAATTATAAGAATAATAAACTCCAATGATATTTTTGCAGAAGCTGTGCTTTTTGGTAGTATGGCTTACCCTGTTAATGCTGCTGCTATTAATAAAACAATACTACTTTCCATTAATATTGACGGCTTTCAAAAACTCTGTGCTGAAAACCAAAATTTTGTATTAAAACTTTTTGTTACCATGAGCCACCAACTTCGTTACCTTGTGGATATGATTAATGATTTATCCTCAAGTGATACCACAAAACGGCTTATGAAATACTTAAAATCCATTAGCGAAACAAAACAATCTAACACTTTTAAATTAGCTATTCCAAAACGAGAACTGGCTATGCTTTTAGGTGCAGCACCTGAAACTATATCTCGTATTTTTGCAAAATTACAGCAGGATGGCTATATTTTAATAAATGGTAAAGAAATAACCATCCTAAAAGATTATATTTTATAACCTATTGCTGGCCGTAGCTGTGTAAACCGGATAAAAATAAGTTTACACCTAAAAAAGTAAACATACACACAATAAAACCTATAACAGCTATTGAAGTAGCCATTTCTTTTGACCATTTAAGGGATAATCTACCGTGAAGATAAACTCCATAAACAAGCCATGTTATAAATGACATTGTTTCCTTTGGGTCCCAGCTCCAAAAATTACCCCATGCAGTTTCTGCCCAAATAGCACCAAAAACTAAACCACCAATAGTAAATAACACAAACCCGATAACTATAAACTTATAAATTATTGTTTCCAAAATATCTAAATTTATTTGCATATTACTAAAAATATTTTTTATACTTAAACCATATATATAAAAGAATATAAATAATATTATAAACATAATAGTATATACAAATACCATATCATAAAACTTAATAAATGAATAAATA
>CALADT010000116.1 GCA_937890655.1 uncultured Mucispirillum sp.
TACAAAACTTAAAGATACATGGGCTAATAACCAGTTACTTTGTAATGCAGGCACAAGTGGGTTTAGCTGATATGACGCATCAAGCACATTTATTAAAAGCAATATAAACCCTGCAATACCATAAGCAAATATACCTATTAGTTTTACTTTTGTTTTAAACTCTATAATAATATATACAATAACTAATATCATGGAAAAAAACATAAGTGATTCATAAAGGTTAGTAATAGGCACAGCACTAAGTATGCTAACATTCATAAACTTATAAAACTCTAACCACCTTATTGCAAATGATGATATATGAAGTAAAACACCAATAATGCCTGTAAATGTAGCTATTTTACCTATATAGTTATTTTTAAAAAATGCATAAAATATATATAATATCATAGTTAGTAAATATATAAAACTTGATATACTTACTAAAGCATCCGATATATTTAATAATTTATTAGCCGTATCCATTATTATTTCTCCTTATTTAAAAAATCATGAAATACTTTTGCAGGTGCTGTTAGGCTTAGGTTTCTTTGGGAAAATATGCTATATTGCAGTATGCCGTTATTAACTGTAAAGACAACTGCTGTATAGTTTAGTAAATAAATAAAAAGCACACCAAAACACATAAGTATTCCACCTAAATATATAAATGATATGGCAGGGTTATATTTAACTGAAATACCAGAATAAATAGTGCCGTCTAACTCTTTAAACTGTAAAGCCATATTAAGCTGACGTATAAATGTTGGTTCATGAGCATAAAGCAGTAACCACCCACCTATTATAAACTTGCCATTTTCATCATATGTTTTTATTAATACAGCAGGGTTATTTAAGTTTGATGACATATTGCTTGGTTTACCTGTAACAATATCATAACCAAAATCTTCATAAAAGTTTTTTATTACAAAAGTATATTTTCCTATTTTATATGGCTTATCAAATTCTAATAATGCTGTTTCCTGTTTATTAGATGAAAAAAATAAAATAGACATTTTCATATTTTGGTTTACTTGATGATTATAATATGATTGATAAAATACAATATTATTATATTTTAAAGGGTGATTTGTATTAATTATTGCCTTATGTAGCTCTTTATTATCTTTAGATATAGTAACATCACTTAAAAATGCTTTTGCAGTTTTAGTGCCTTCATAAAATTCTATATTAAAACTATTTAATGTAACATCAAACCCAAAGGGTATAAACTCCCCTTTTTTATCTGTTAGGCCATTTACTGTTTCTTTTTCAAATAAAGCAATGGAGCCGTTAAACCCATAAATATAGCCAAAAGCAGCACTTATCATAATAATAAATAAACCTATATGGGTAATAATAACACCATATTTTCCTGCCTTATGTTGTTCTGCCATAATTATATTATTATCTTCATCACTGCGTTTAATTCGCCAGCCTGCTCTATTAAAAAAATCAATATAATATTCTATATCATATGATGTGTTTTTTTCAAATTCCAAATTATTTTTATTAATAAATGGGAACCCTTTTTTTGCAAAAGGAAAAAGCCTTATGGTGCATATTATTAAACTAATATTAAATAAAACTAATAACAATATAAATAAAGGTGATGTATAAATATCTAATAGCCCAAGTGTAGTTGCAAAGTTTAAAAATCTATCTGTTTCAGGGTTAAAAAAACGTGATATAATAAAGTTATATTTTAAGTTATCAATAGATCTATCTGAAAAAATAGTGCCTATAAAAGAAAGTAATACAATTAATATTGTAACAATAAAAGCAAATTTAGCAGAGCCTAAAATATTAATAACTTTTTTCATACTATTTCCTTATGATTTTATAGATTATATATTTATAACAAAAGATTACTTAATGATATATTAAAAACTTGAGTGTGCACTTTTTCTACACACTCAAAGTTTTTATATTTTTGAAATATTACTATTTACTTTAATTATTTTTTAATTTTTTCTTTCATAGCTTTATCAAGTAAATCATAACCTTCCATAGACTCTGTAATGGAGTTAGTTAACGACTGTCTTGCAAGCTCTGGGTTATGGAAACCGTCTGAGTTTTCAGCAGTCCAGTATTCCCATAAAATATGGGCTTTAGAGTGGTATTCTCTAGCTTGGTTAATAATATTTTTATCAATACCCACACGTTCTGCTTCAGCTATGGCATCTATTAATTCTGCTAA
>CALADT010000117.1 GCA_937890655.1 uncultured Mucispirillum sp.
GTTTACTCATATCATTACTAAAAACAGTTAAGTTATTTTATACTCCAAGCCTGCTAAATTATTACAGGCTTGGAAAGGAATTATATTATAAAAAATGTAAAATATCATGGTAATACTTTAATTATATAGTACTTTTTTATTAAAATAATTCAAATTGTATTACTTTAACATCTGAGCCTATCTGCTCTAACAAATAAGATTTATAAACTCTTAATGAATACTCACCAGAAGATGAGGAAGAACGTAAAGTTAATTTTAAAATATTATTGAATTTATAATATGATATTTTTACATATTCATTTGGTTCAGATGGTTCATCATTATCAGGTTCTGCAGATAACTCTTCTACATTTTTGGTATCCTTATTAAAATAATAGTGCTGCTTAAATTGCTCTTTTATAACATTTTCCGGATATAATGGAGT
This sequence comes from uncultured Mucispirillum sp., assembly GCA_937890655.1. GTDB lineage: Bacteria > Chrysiogenota > Deferribacteres > Deferribacterales > Mucispirillaceae > Mucispirillum. The sequence continues at coordinate 425 of CALADT010000117.1, forward strand.
ATAAATTCCAAACTCCATATTTTTTCTAAACACTCTATAAACTTCATTAATTGTAGTATTTTTGATAATAGCTATTTTATCAAATAATACATCTTTGATATAAGGTATATTTGGTGTAATCATTTTATTATTATATAATAATTTATTATCCATATAAATAGGATAGCAATACCATTTTATATCTGTAAGTGATGAATAAGAACCTACAGGGCTGATATAATTTAATATTTGGTCATTATAACTACAACTTTTATCTTCTCTATTTTTATTTTTTTTATCTGCCTCTAATTCTAAAATGTTATATAAATTAACAAATAAATTTTGAATATCTATGTTTTTAACAACTATATTTTTACCATTTTTTTCAACCAATATTCTACTTACTGCTCTACTATTTTGAATATATATTGTAATATCAAGCTTATTTTTATTAGAAATAATATTTATATCCATATTGTAAACACTATATTTAATATCTTTTTTTGGATAATCTTCTGGTAAAAAATCAATTTTCTCTATTCCTACTGGTTGATATATAGATAAAAGATTATCATATATTGTTGAAATTTTAGACTCTTTAAACTCTATACTATCTTTTAAACATTTATAATTGTATTTATCTAATGAAAACCTGTCCTCCATACTTATTTTTTGAATTAAATTTTCATAATCTTCATTAGATAATATTGTTTGAAAATTACCAATAACATCTGAAGTTTCACTTAACATAATATTAAATAAATAATTATTACAATCCTCAAAATAAGATTCATTTGTGTTTGAATTTGCTTCTGCATATGTTACAACTAAAAATAAAAATAAAATCATTTTCTTCATTATTGACCCTCTATAATAAATTTATTCTTAAAACTATAATTATCTTTATAAATTACTTGAGATTGGAATTTTACATTTATAGTTTGTTCATTATCATTAAAATCTGGATATCTAAAATCTATTAATACAATAGGATTTATTCTGTATTCAAGTCTTTGAGCAGGATAGTGCGATAATATTTCAAAATGCAAATGTGGTGCATGGGTCCCCCACAAATTAGTATCTTTTTTTACCCCTGTTGTACCTGAAAAACCTATTTGTTGACCAGCTTTTACAACACTACCTTTTGTTATTCCATCAGCAATTTTACTTAAATGGGCATATCTTATATATATGGTATCACTATCCCTTTTAAAAGGGTTTACTTTATCATACAAAATTTCCTTTTGACTACTATATAATAAACCAACTTTTTCATAATATTTAATTCTATCTTCTATAACTTTATTTAATCTATTCGCATGTGTTCCAGTAACTGCTAAAACTATCTCCTTACCATAACCTTTTGAAGTTTCTGAAACATTTGTTTCACATTTAGCAATCTTAGCATCACAACAAGCATAAACAGGTGTACCTGGAACAGCAAATAAATCTATTCCTTGGTGTCTACTGCCATTTCTTACATAACCAAACCGTGACCAATATGGACTATACCCACCACTTTGCATAAATATTGCAAGTTCCATTTCTTTTAATGGATCACACCAGTCTTTACTATATTTCACTTCCAGTTTTATTGGTATTTTACCATATACTTTATACAGTGGTTTATCTTTGATTAGTTTT
>CALADT010000118.1 GCA_937890655.1 uncultured Mucispirillum sp.
TAAAATGGTTTACTAATAATGGAATATCATCACGTCTTTTTCTTAAAGGTGGCACTTCTATTGGTATAACATTAATTCTATAAAATAAGTCTGACCTAAATCTATTAGAATCTATTTCTATTTGTAAATCTTTATTAGTAGCAGAGATTAAACGGAAATCTGATTTAATTACATCATTACCACCAAGCCTTGTAAACTCTCCTGTTTCAAGAACTCGTAATAATTTTGCCTGCATCATAAGTCCCATATCACCTATTTCATCTAAAAATAATACACCATTATCTGCTAACTCAAATTTACCTATTTTTCTTTTAACAGAACCAGTATAAGCACCTTTTTCTGAACCAAATAATTCGCTTTCAATTAATTCAGTAGGAACAGCAGAACAGTTTATTTCCACAAAAGGTTTATCCTGCCTTTTTCCAAGTATATGTATAAGGCGAGCCACATGTTCTTTACCTGTTCCGTTTTCGCCTGTAATTAATACCCACGAATTCATTGCAGCGATTCGTTCTATTTTTTCTTTTAAACGTAGTATTAAATCACTTTTACCAATTAAATCATACTTTTTAATATTTTTATATTTAGATGTTCTTAAATCCTGCATTAAAGAAACTTTATCATCTAAATGTTTTATAATCATTACTATTCTTTCTAAAGATAAAGGTTTTTCTAAAAAGTCATAAGCTCCATAACGGATTGTATCTACTGCTGTTTCAATAGTTCCATGTCCACTTATCATTATAACTTCTATTTCAGGAAAATGACGTTTTATTTCCTTTAATCCGTCAACACCATCTATATCAGGAAGCCATATATCTAAAAATAATACATCATATTTATTATCTTTTAATTTATTATACCCGTCTGCATAATTTAAGCTATAATCACACTCATAACCTTCATCTTCTAAAATACCTTTAATTGCAGTGCAAATATTTTTTTCATCATCAATAATTAATATTTTCATTTTATACCCCTAGGTAATATTATTTTAAAATAAGCACCACCTTCTGTATTGTTCCCTGCTGATATAGTGCCTGAATGTTCTTCTACTATTTTTTTTACTATGGCTAAACCTAGCCCTGTCCCACCTTGCCTTTTACTAAAATAAGGTTTAAATAAATTAGGAATATATGATTCGTTAATTCCTTTACCTGTATCTTTTATAATAATAACTACATTATCTTTTTCTTCTGTAACTATTATATTAACTTTGCCTTCATTGTTACCAATAACAAGTATTGCATTTGATATAATATTTTGAAATACACGTCTTAACTGTAATCTATCTCCATTTAACTCTAATTTTTCATTACAGTCTATAAAAAATTTAATATTATGATAAGTTTCCTGATATAGTAATACTGTATCTTTAATTAGAGAATATAAATTTAGTTCTACAAGATTAGCTTTAGGAAGCCTTGCAAACATATTAAATTCTTCTATTAATTCTTTTAAGTTATCAGATTCTGCAATAATAATATCCATAGATTCGCTTATCATTTCTCTACTTGAATCATCATTAATTTTATTTACTCTACGTTTTACCCTTTCAGCCATTAATTTAATAGGTGTTAATGGGTTTTTTACTTCATGAGCTATACGTGTAGCAATATCTTTCCATAAAGCTATTTTTTGAGCATCAACTATATCTGTTACATCTCCTAGCATTAATAACACTTGTTCTTCATCAATAAGTATTATTTTTGAAATACTCATAAAATATATTTTATTTCCATTTTGTTCTTCTATTTCAATATTTTCAATTACTTCATCGTTTTCATCATGCATAAATTCTTCTATTTTAGTGATAATAGTGTTATCAAAAAAAGTTCTATACTTACTTATGAAAATATCTGCTTTAATATTAGATTTTAATATTTGATAATCATTTGAAAGTAAAATAATTGATGAGTCAACATTTTTAAATATTGCATCTATATACATATTATCTCTTGATATTTGTTCAAACATTTCAGAAAGCACAACATTTTTTGATGAAAGTTCCATAGTATATTTCTTCATTTGGTCAGTCATACTATTAAATGCTGAAACTAAATCACCTATTTCACCACCTGCATACTCTTTAACTGTTACATCAAAATTACCACTTGATATTTTTTTACTAGCTTTTGCAAGTTCTTCAATAGGCTTTGTAATACTTCTTGCAAAGAGCATACTTACCCATATGGCAGAAAAAAGTAAAAGTAATGATATTTGTAATAATTGCAATATGCTAGAATTTTTAATAGGATGTGCAAAATATAAATTTTGATTATAAATATCTAAATCTTGCTTTATATTATCTACATCACTATAAAGTTGTATGGAAGTTTGTTTCATTAATAAAAAGCCAACTTGTGAGTGATTATTTTCATCTATATAACTTCCTGCAAAATGGATACCTCTGCTTATATTATCATAACCATATATAAATTTTTCTTTTTTGAACCCATTATCATATTCTAATAATTTTTCAATCAAATAACTGTTACTATCATTATTACAATGTAATAATATATTGTTATGTTCATCAAAAATTAATATATCGCTTAAAATATCTTTATATACATAGTTACAAATATAATCTTCATGGTCATGAATAATATTATTATCATAAAGATTATTATTTTTAAAATAATCATAAAAATATAAAACATAATTATTTATATTATTTTGTTCATTTTGGCGAAAATCATTGACTAAAATATATGCTTTATTAACTATTCCATCTGCCTGCCTTGTAAACCATTTATTAATACTATTATTTAATAACTGGCTAGAATAAATAAAAATAATAGTTACAGGTAGAATACTCACTATTAATGAAAATATTAATAGTTTAATCTTTAAAGTTCCCCGTTTTTCAGATAAGATTTTAACAAGATTTCTAAATATTAAAAGTAATAAAATAATTACAAGTATAATATTAATATTTAAAAGTAAATAGATACATTAGAATACCATGGGTAACCCATATGTGTTATATTTTTACCAACTAAAATATTTAATATAACAACAATAATAAAATATATACTATATTTACCTAAATTACTTTTGACATCACCATTTGATGATGATGTCATATATTTAACAAAATTAACTATTTTATTTTTTAATAAATCAAATAACTTCATATATATAAATTATTCTCTAAAATCTCTTAAAAATATAACTTTAGTCATAAATAATTCAGAGTCAATACATTTTGTATTTTTATTTTTAAATAAAGATAAATATGTATCTATCTCTTGTTTACTTACTCCCTGTTTAGATAATATTTCAGATACTTTCACCTGTTCTATACAGTCATATGGTAATGATGTAATTTCATATGGAGATTTTATATCTAAATCAGTTACTATTACTTTTCTTAATTTATTATATATTTTATGTAATCCTGAGTTACGTAACTTTAAATACCCTGGATTAGAATATCTTGGCTGTTCTGCAACGTGAGTATAACGAACCGTAAGCGAAGAATCTTTTACATTATCTACTCTATATGCAAACCCTGCTATTTCTTCATTGCTTATTAAAAGTTCTGCAATATTATTTTTATTATATGTTCTAATAACTTTTTCTGTTTTATTTTTTTTCTCTATGATTTCAATTTTTTCTAAAACATATCTTGGTAAAAATTCGTTAAGATAATGGTTATCTTCCCCTAAAAGACGAGGTAAAACAAGTTTATCATCTTTATTTGCTTTTACAATATGAGTTATTTTATTTTCAAAAACAAATGGTCTTGCTTTTTCTGATTCTAGGAGTTTACTTACTGAATGGTCCTCTATTTTATCTTTATTTTTTGATAATGTATTAAAATATGATAAAACCACTTGAAAATCGTCTTCATATTTTTTTAAACTAGGTGCACCAACATATTCTGCCATCCATTCTGTAACATAGCCTACTTCAATAGTTTGAGGGTAAACAGAATATTTCAATGATGTTTCAGTTAAATATTCTAAAGGTTGACGTTCATCATAAGTTAGCCCATTAAGTTTTAAAGAAGGATAAATAACGCTTCTTAAAAATATATCTTTTTTAAGAATATAGAGATATCATTTCCTGCTTTAGTTACAAAAGAAGAAGGTTCCATATGAGCAAACATCATTTTTTGAAATAATAAGTTTTTTTTATCTTCATCATAAAAAGAACGTTTTTCAGGGTTAAATAGTTCTGAAATATATTCTTTTTGAATAACTTGTTTATCTTTTTCAAATGACCTTGCAAGATTCATTATATAATCACTTGCAATTAATTTATTACTTTGAAAATTGTATGATATAAAAAATGACACATAATCTAAATCATTTACTTTAAAGCAAGTAGATTTACCATCACACTTTTCTACAAACGAACAAGTAGGATAAGCATATTTTTGGTTATCAAATATACAGCTATAAGTTATTTTTTTTAATTCTGGGTTTTCAAGTAAAGTTTCATAGTTAGTTGGCAGTGCCGCATAAGATTTTATACTTAAGTTTAATGGACTAAATGCCGATACTAAAGTAAATGCAATTGTGAATAATATTATTTTTTTCATATGTAACTCCTATTATATTGCATAAGTGTATAATAATTGTTATATTATTAAAAAAAAATGTTTGCAAGGGTTTATAATATATTGTATATAATTTTTTTATATTTTATGTATTTATTTTTCTAAA
>CALADT010000119.1 GCA_937890655.1 uncultured Mucispirillum sp.
CCACCCATTACATATTCACTTGAACCACTTAATATATTTTCATATAAGGATACATATGAGTTGACTGCTCCACGGTTTTTATCATACTGACCACTTATATATGCTGAAATACCTGTGCGACTTTTATCCACATTAATATCAAACCCACCTTCATAAAACATGGTTTTACCTATTATGGAACCTTCTAAATAAACTGTTCCATTTAATATATCAGGAAAGTTTAACTGCTGGTCTATTCTGCCTTTTGCTACATGGGTATTATAATCTTCATCTGTATGATGAATGTAGTAACTATATTCACCCTGAATTTTTGTGCTACTTACAGATACTGGTACTTCAAAATGAAACCCTGCCACTGACGTATGAAGATTACTGTAATAACTTACAGGATTACCACCATATACATCAAGCTGTAAATATTCACTTGTATTTACTCGTATATTGCCACCATCTATTTTATTCATATCTAGGGTGTTAAGATATAAACGACCTGCTGTAATATCTAAATATGGAACTACATTCTTTAATTCCACATTACCTTGATATATTCGGAAATTACCATCATAAGCTCCTGATAAACGGCTGTATTCATCATACTTACGAGATACATATAAACCATCATAAAACTTATGGTAGCTTCCGTCATTAATTGACGGTAAATTATCATATACTCCTCGCATATTTACATTTACATTTACTATGCCATTACCTAGTTTAGCTTCTGATAACCTTAACCGTGCATACTGGTATAAACTCCAGTCTGTTTCTCCTGAATATTTTACTGATAAACGGGTACTTAAGCCTGCTTTTAATATACCTGAATCTCCTAAATCTATTCCTTTGGTGCTGGCTTTGATACCACTGGCATTTACATGACGGCTCCAACTATCAGGGGTTACATAACTATCTCCTACATACGCATATAATGGGAACGCACATAGGAATAATATTAATATTATATTTAAGATTAGCCTGTTCATAGACAAGTCTCCTTAAAAATCTTTTAAATAGGGTTATCAATATTTGATAAAAATACTTCATCATTTTTTACAAAATATTCTAAATACAAACATAAGGGTTTATAAAACTCCATTGTTTCTTCATATATTAAAATATCATTTATAAACATTGATAACCAAAGTAAAATATGTTCTTGTAAAAATCTCTTTTGCAACACCATTAATTCAGTAGCTTTTTCTATATTATTATTTTCAAGGTAAGTATATATACCTTTAGAAATATAAGACATAAATTTTAATTCATAAGAAATATGGTCTAATGGTTCATTAGATTGGTTTATTATTTTAAAATTATATCTTTTATATATTTTTTCTACTTCTTCTTCTGGTTGCTGTTTTGTTAAGTGATATTGAGAAAGATACACAGATTCAGAAACTGCGACACATTGTCCTAAACAAAATAAACGTGTGTATGAAAGATTTATATTATCAATCATTTTAGCTTGTTCTTCTAATGTTTGATTTTTATATGTTTTTAGAACATTATATAAATTATTTACTACACTATGATTTTCTAAATTATTTAATAGGATTAAATTTATTATATCATATAATGTATTAAGATTATTATTATCAATAGTATGAATAAAATAATCAGATAGTGCATTATATATAACTTCTTTTCCTTTCATAATTTCTATTATTTCTTCTTTGTGCATATTTACTCCATATGCTTATCTGCTAAAAAAAGCAGATAAGCAATATAAATTTTTAACTTAACCTTTCTTTTAATTTAAAAATAATTGATGGATTCGTTTTTGACGGATCAGCAAAAATATTTGTATTATTAATATGGTTTACTGCTTCAGGGTGAGATGCTTTTAACATATCAAGTGGCCCCCATTCTAAAGCACGTTGTGGACATGTTGCCACACAAGTTGGCATTTCCCCATTTTTAATTAGTGGTAAACACATATCGCATTTATTTGCTGGGTGTTCTACTTTCCAATATACACCTTGAAGTGGCTCTTGTTTATAATTTGGGTTGTGGTTTTTACCTATATCTGCCCTATCAATAGCTTTATAAGGACATGCCTCTATACAAGAACCTGCTCCTTGACATTTATTTCTATCAATAACAACTGCACCAAACTTATCATCTTTATAAATTGCATTATATGCACATGCAGGAATACATGCTGGTTCAGCACAATGGTTACAACTAAAAGTTGTATTTATTACATTTGAATTTGGAAATGTCCCCTGTTGTTCTGTATGAAGTTTTCTTAATGATACAGGTCCAGGTAAAATATCATTTCTATCTTTACAAGTAACTACACAAGCATGACAACCTATGCAGCGTGTTTGGTCTATATAAAATCCGTATTGCATATATTTATCCTCCTATCCTAATTTAATGCCAACTTTACAGTCATTAGATAATGTCATACCTTGGCATATACGTGAAGGTCTTATACTCATTAATGAGTTAGAACAGCCACCTGTATCAATGTTGTGAGTAACATTTGTTACAGGTGTAGTAAAAGTTTCTTTTGTAATAGATGCCCAAGCACCTTGTCCTATCATAATTTCATTATCATGCATAAGTTTAGATATTTGTGCATAAGCATAGATTGCACCACGATCATTATAAATGATGACTCTAGCGCCTTGTTGTGGCAACCCTATTTCTTTTGCAGTATTTTCACTAACAAATACTGGTTCATAAACATTTGCATCACATACAGCACCGTCTTTACCATAAACTTTATTTTGACCCCTATAAATATCATAAAAAGTTGGTTTCCCATCTTTGTCTTTTTTATAACATTCGTTTAAATAAGCATTTGAATTAAGTGTTGAATGGGAACGATATTGCATATGATAATTATGTAAACGATATGTATAACCATTTTTATTTGTATTTAATAAATCTGGATGTTTAAATTCATTAGCAACACTACTATCTTTATCACAAGCATGAACACCTTCTACAAGTGGTATATACATAGGAACAGGGTAAACAAACATACCATTTGTATGTGCCTGTGTGCCTTTAGTTAAAATAGTTCCACCATTAGCAAGTTTAATAGATGTGTCATTATTATTAAACCCTCTTGCTTCATAATATTCTACCATACCTTGAGAATATGCTTCTATTTTACCTGTTGGAGTATTTAAGTGGTTAGGTTGGTCTTTAGAAGCTCCTGATGTTTTACCTGCTGGGTCATCCCTAAAAATTTTCCATGTAACAGAAATAGGGTTAGATTGTTCTCTACCAGAAGTAACAACACCTTTTTTGACAAATTCTTCAAATGTCATACCTGAATTTTCTCCTGAAGCTGGAGCGTTATAAATTGATTTTAGTAATAAATATTCATCTCGTATTTCGTTAGCACTATTTGTTAAACCACCTTGAAAATCATTACCTAAGAAATCATGAATTCTCCAAGTTATTTCATAATCTGATAAAACTTCCCCTGGTGCATCTAATACTTTTGGAGCAAAATGAACAGCATCTGCAACATTTTTATAAAAGTTTTTTTCAAATGCCATAGCAGCAGGTAGCACATAATCAGAATATAATGCAGAAGAAGTCATAAAATAATCTGTTGTAACTAAAAGCTCTAATTGATATTTTCTATTAGGAAACTCATTAGTAACAGGTGCATTTTGTTTATTTTTCATAGTAAGAATTTGTGTAGTTAGATTATAATCACCTGCTTGGTTTACAACACAATTACCACCAAAATTAAATATTAATTTTATTGCAGGGCCGTTTGCTACATCTGGTGCTCCCCATCTTGATTTACCTGTGGCACCTTTTTCAATGGCATCCTGCCACATAAATACAGGAAAAGAACAGTTATCTTTCTCTTTATTAGAACATATTTCTGTCAACTTGTTATCATCAAATCTTGCTTTGATATTTGGTATATTAGCTTGAATACTTTTTAAACCTGTTCCTTTTTTAATATTTGCTTTTAACTGATTATCACTCCATGGTGTAGTATGTGGTTTAAACGAAGGTAAAACGCTACCATTTTTTGCAGCAGAAGGAGATGGATTACCAAAAGTTGAACCATTATTACCAAAACAACCTAATACTCCTGCAAGAACCATTAATGCACGTATTCCTTGCTCACCTTCTGTATTACGTTGAAACCCACCAATATGAAGTAATGAAATACCACCCCAGCCATTATCAAATGATACTTTTGCTAATTTTTCTGCAAATGATTTTATTACATTAGCTTTTACACCAGTAATTTTTTCTGCCCATTCTGGAGTTTTTTCAACTTGACCATAACATTTAGTCTTTTTGCCATGTAATGGATCTACTATATTTTCTATTTTACCAACTCCTGCATAATAATCAAATTTATCAGCAGATGTATGATACCCTATTTCGTTTGGATAAATAGAAGTTTTTTTATTTAATTTTGCTTGAACAAGTTTATTTGAATTACCAAAAATATATGCAGAAAATGAACCACCTTCAGCAACAGGATAGTTTGTCTCATTTACTGAATCTCTATATGAATATTTATAGCTTGAATCACTTGGAACATTATCAAAAAATCCATGTACATATTTTGCAATATTTTTAGGATCCAAATATTGAGTTTTTTGCCAAATATCTCTATTTCCAACTGTTTCAATATGTTTTGATATAAGATGATAAAGCATAGCTGAAATTAATGCACCGTCTGTTCCACCTACTGGAGTAATAACAGCAGGAACATCATCAACTCCTGTTGCTATCATAGAAGCAGTTTTAGAGATTTGCTGATCCACTGCCACAACAGGAATGCCCATATCTCTTGCTTGCGTTAAATACCAAGAAACATTACAACTACCTATCATTTCAGAAGGGTTAGCACTCCATAATACTATCATTTTACTATTTTGTAAATCTGGTGCAGAGTTAGCTCCTGGATAAGAATTTCCCCATGTAAAATGACCTGCTGTATACCAACTAGGAAAAGAATAATCATCATGATACATATATTCTCCACCTAACCCGTAAAGCAGATTGGCAGAAAATTGACGAGCACGAGGATAGTCAGCACCATCTCCTGTTGAATAAAATCTATGAAATGATTCTGGCCCATATGTAGTTTTTATACGTTTCATTTCATCAGCTATTTCTCTAGCAGCTTGAGCCCATGAAATACGTTTAAAACCTGTAATATCACCACGTTCTTTAGTTTGTTTTAATGGATATAATAACCTATCTGGACGATAAAGCCATTGTTTTTTTGAACGACATCTTACACAACCACGTCTTTGAGAATCATATACTCCCCTGTTATCTATCATATCAAAACCGGGGCGAGTATCTGTTGTGAACCTAACTACTCTACCTGAATTAACATGTGCTACAATAGCACAAGCTCCACCTCCACAGTTATGAGGAGATGCTCCAACGAATACTTCTTCTTGAAGTGTTTCATCTATTGTAGGAACTAAACTACCTGATTCCCCCCCCCGTATATGACCTCTGGGTCATCATTTTTTGAACAGCCAGCTGCTACACCTAGTGCAC
>CALADT010000120.1 GCA_937890655.1 uncultured Mucispirillum sp.
ACTAAGTCATTTACTTATGTGTAAACTCCTGTCGTAAAAAATAATATTCGCCTTGATTAAACATAAAAACCTTATAACCTAATTATAGTCATATTCTTTTTTAGATTCTTCGCTTAAAAGCTCAGAATGACCCAGTTTTGACGTGGTTATTATATGCAAGTATTTATAATATTTTAGTAATCAATTTTTATTTACTAACTAAACTTAAATAATTATACAAAACTATCCCCACGTAACTGTCTACTCTGAGCATTATGCGAAGAGTCTCTTTACGGTTATATCTTTTTAGTTTACTCTGCGTTATTATTATTTTTTACTAAGTCATTTACTTATGTGTAAACTCCTGTCGTAAAAAATAATATTCGCCTTGATTAAACATAAAAACCTTATAACCTAATTATAGTCATATTCTTTTTTAGATTCTTCGCTTAAAAGCTCAGAATGACCCAGTTTTGACGTGGTTATTATATGCAAGTATTTATAATATTTTAGTAATCAATTTTTATTTACTAACTAATCTTAAATAATTATACAAAACTTTCCCCACGTAACTGTCTACTCTGAGCGAGAGCGAAGAGTCTTAAAAAATATAAAAAATAATCTTAAATAAAGTATTTTTACATTTTCTTACAATATTATAATTTATTAAACCATTTGTAATTCTTAGCAACACAAAACAATATAAAATTTTTAATTCAATAAAAAATAAAGTTTACTAACAATAATTTATATAAATATTAAAAAAAATATAAAAAAATTATTTCAATGCCACTCTTTGACATTACTATGTGATATGAAAAAAAAATCAATTATATGGAGGTGCTTTATGGCATTTTATTGTAAATATTGTGGGCATGAGCATAATGATTTAAAATATTTGTTATCATGTAGCTGCTCAAAATCACCTACTAATAAACATGTAGCATATGAAGGAAACAATACTAATCCTTTTTTATGTAAACACTGTGGTTATGAGAACAAGGATGCAAAATATTTATTAACATGTTCCTGTTCAAAATCACCTACTAAAAAACACGAACTACTTTAAAACTAAAAACCTGCTTTTTTAAGCAGGTTTTCTTTTACATTTAATATTGTAATATATGGAACAAAAATATAATATTGACAAATATAAACACAATATATAAACTAAAATATTATATTATAAAGGTGCAATATGAAAAAGTTATTATTTATAAGTATTTTTCTTATGTTTTCATTTAGTTTATATGCTCAAGAAGTGCCATTTAATTTAGAAATTACAAATATTCGTAATAATCAAGGCCATATAATTGTAGGAATATGTGCAGGAAGTAAAGAATTTACAGGAAGTAATACATGCCGTTATTTATTTTCTATGCCTGCTACAAAAGGAACTATTATAAAAGATTTAAATATTGTTAAAGGAAGTTATGCTATACTTGTTTTTCATGATGAAAATGATAACCAAAAGTTAGATACTGCCATGTTTGGTAAACCAACAGAATATTATGGGTTTTCAAATAATACATACGGGCCTTACGGCACAAAGCCAGAATATAATGCTGCTGTAATTAATATTGATGGCCATACTAATGCCGTGATTAAGTTAAGAAAATAAGTTTTATACATAAAAATAAAAAAATTACTTGACAATATAGAAATAATAATTTATAAATATAATCCCTTATAATAATAAGGTTACAAAAGAATAGGACGCAGGAGATAGAAACTTGTTTGCGGATTTAAATGAAAAACTTTCAGGAGTTTTTAAACGTCTGAAAGGTGAAACCCGTATTTCAGAAGCGAATATTGCTGAAGCTGTTAAACAGGTTCGCATGGCGTTGCTGGAAGCGGATGTAAATTATAAAGTTGTAAAATCATTTATTGCAGGAGTGCAGGAAGCAGCTCTTGGTGAATCCGTTATTAAAAGTGTATCCCCAGCACAACAATTCATTAAAATTGTCCATGATAATCTTGTGGATATTCTTGGTGGTGCAGATTATGAAGCATCACTTCCATTAAAACCAATACCACCTACTATAATAATGCTTTCAGGTTTACAAGGTTCTGGTAAAACTACAAGTGCCGGTAAATTAGGGCGATATTTTGCTCGTGATGGTAAAAATGTTTTATTAATTGCAGCAGATATATATAGGCCTGCCGCTATTGACCAGTTGGAAGTATTAGGTAAAAGTTTAAATATAGATGTTTATTCTGATAAAGCATGTAAAGATGCAGTAAAAATAGCAAAAGACGGTTTAGAATACGCAAAAAAAGCAGCTAAAGATATTGTTATAATAGATACAGCAGGCAGGCTCCATATTGATGAAGACTTAATGAAAGAAGTTGAAAACGTTAAAAAAACTGCTATGCCTGATTATACTTTCTTTGTAGCTGACGCTATGACAGGTCAAGATGCTGTTAATGCTGCAACTGAGTTTAATAACCGTTTAGAAGTAACAGGGGTTATTTTAACTAAAACAGATGGTGATGCCCGCGGTGGTGCTGCCCTATCTATTCGTTATGCAACAGGTAAACCATTAATGTTTATAGGGACAGGGGAAAAGGTTGATGAATTTGAACTGTTTCACCCTGATAGAATGGCTTCCCGCATACTTGGTATGGGAGATATTGTGTCTCTTGTGGAAAAAGCACAGGAAGTTATAGATATTGAAGAAGCAGAAAATATGGCTTCTAAAATGAAAACAGGCCTTGATTATAACGATATACTAACACAGTTTTCTATGATGAATAAAATGGGCTCTTTAGAAAGTATTTTAAAATTAATACCAGGGCTGCCTAAAATAAATAGCTCAGATATTGATGAAAAAAGAATAGCTAGAACACAGGCTATTATATACAGCATGACAAAAAAAGAACGTGCTAAAATTGACCCTTTAACTAGCAGCCGTAAAAAACGTATTGCTCGTGGTGCTGGGGTTGGTGTTAATGAAGTTAATAAATTAATAGACCAGCTTACTAATATGAATAAAATGATGAAAAAGTTTGGTAAAACAATGGGTGGTAACCCGTCAAAAGATATTAGCATGAAAGATATGGCTAAAATAATGAAAAATATGAATTTTAGGTAATTTAAAAATAAATTATATAAATTAAAAAAAAGACAATAGAAATTGTCTTAAAACTTAGGAGGCATAAGTGGCAACAAAAATAAGACTAATGCGTATGGGCAGAAAAAAACGTCCTTTCTACCGTATTGTAGTTGCAGATTCAAGAACTAGACGTGATGGAGCTTTTATAGAAATTATAGGCACATATAATCCATTACCTACAGAAACTGAATTAAAAATTGATGAAGAAAAAGCATTAAAATGGCTTTCAGTTGGTGCAATCCCAACAGACACTGCTAAAAGCTTAATGAGTAAATTAGGCATTATTAAAAAATTTACAGAAAATAAGGTAAAAACTGGTAAATAAGTATGAAAGAATTAGTTAATTATATTGTTAAATCCATAGTAGAATTCCCTGACCAAGTAAAAATAGAAGAAGGGGAAAATGAAAAAGGTAAAGTATTAAAACTTTCTGTTGCAGAAAGTGATTTAGGTAAAGTAATAGGAAAGCAAGGTAGAACTGCAAAATCAATACGTTCTATTTTAGCAGCTGCTTCTGCTCGTAAAGGCGAACGTTACGGTTTAGAAATCGTAGAGTAAGTTTTAGGTATTATATGAAGTTTATTTCCATAGGAAAAGTAGTTGGCGAATACGGGCTTGATGGTTTAATTAAAATAAAACCTAATACCAGTTATCCGGAATTGTTTTTTGAAATGGAATACCTTTTACTAACTGAAAATAATCAGGTAAAACGTTCTCTTAAAGTATTAAGTATTAAAGACCATAACGGTCTTATTGTTGCAGAACTTTCTGGCATAACATGTCAGCAGGATGCTGCAAAATTAAAAGGGTTAAGTGTGTCCATAACAGAGGATATGCTACCTAAAGCAGATGATGATGAAGTATATTGGTTTGAAATTGAAAACCTACCAGTATATAACGAAGAAAAAGTAGAGCTTGGTAAATTAGTTGATGTATTAGAAGCAGGCTCTAGCGATATTTTTCGTATCGCCTTAAATGATGGTAGATATGCTTTAATATCAAATAATAAAAACCATGTGCTTGAAATTAATACAGATGAAAAATTTATTAAAATATCTGAGCTGGGTTTAGTTTATGAAGACATATAATGTATTAACTATATTCCCTGACATGATAGAGGCTGTTTTCAAGCAGGGTGTTATAAGTAAGGCTGTTGATAAAAAAATAGTCAATATTAACCCTATTAATATTAGGGATTACGCAGAGGGACGCCACCTTATTACTGATGATTATCAGTATGGAGGGGGAGCAGGGCTTTTAATGAAGCCAGAACCCATATGCGAAGCTGTTAGTGCACTGAAAGAAAAATCTGAAACCTTTGTTGTGCTTTTAGACCCACGTGGTAAAAAGTTTAACCAGCAAATGGCAGAAGATTTAGCCACTAATTATGATAATATAACATTTATTTGTGGCAGGTATGAAGGTGTTGATGAACGTGTAAGAGAGCTTGTTGTTGATTTAGAGCTTTCATTAGGTGATTTTATACTTACCGGTGGAGAATTTGCTGCAATCACTGTAATAGATTCCGTAGCCCGTTTAGTCCCGGGGGTTTTGGGAGATGAAACAAGTGCAGATGATGAGTCATTTACCACTGGGATGCTTGAGTATCCCCATTACACACGTCCGTTTGAATATAAAGGGTTGCAAGTGCCTGAAGTTTTAATGCAGGGCAACCATAAAGATATTGAAAACTGGCGTAAAGAAATGGCACTGAAAATTACACAAAAACACAGGCCGGATTTATTAAAAATAAGCCAGCTTGATATAACAGCAAGAAAAGAAATTTGTGCAGCACAAAAAAGAGGTCTTAGTAAAAAGCTAATGTTAAATGTGGCTCTTATGCACTATCCTATGAGGGATAAACAAGGAGATACAGTAGCAACAGCCATTACAAACCTTGATTTGCATGATATTTCAAGAAGTTGTAGAACTTACAGTGTAGAAAACTATTATGTTGTTACACCTATAATTGCTCAACGAGAAATAGCTTCAAGAGTTATAAACCATTGGATGGATGGTTTCGGCTCTACATATAACCCAAATAGAACAGAAGCATTTTCTCATACATTATTAATGGATAGCTTGTCAGAAGCCGTTTTAGATATTGAAAAACGTCATAAAAAGCGTCCCTTAATTGTGGCCACAACGGCTCGCCCTGAAAAGGCAACCATAACGGCAAAGCATTTAGGTGTTATAAGCGAAGAACAACCAGTGTTAATAATATTTGGCACAGGGTGGGGCTTTGCTGATGAAGTGCTTGAAACAGCAGACTATATACTTGAACCTATTGAAGGGGTGGGTGAGTTTAATCACTTGTCAGTGCGTAGTGCTGTTGCAATACTACTAGATAGAATTACAGAAATATAAATATTTCAGGAGGAATAAAATGAAAAACAAAATCATCGAGGCGGTAGAGTCAGAATATACGGCAAAAGAATTACCTGCTTTCCGTTCAGGGGATACTGTTCGCGTAAACTTCCGCATCGTAGAGGGTAGCAAAGAACGTGTTCAGCCATATGAAGGCGTTGTTATCAGAATCCATAAAGGTGGAATCGGCACAACTTTTACAGTTCGTAAAGTAGTAGGCGATATAGGTGTGGAAAGAACTTTCCCATTATATTCACCAAGAATTGATAGTATAGAACTTAAAAGAAGTGGTCGTGTTCGCAGGGCTAAACTTTTCTATCTCCGTGCGTTACGTGGTAAAGCTACTCGTATTAGAGAAAGGAAAAAAGGTTTTTAATATTATATATAACAAATTAAGGGTAAACTTAATGTTTTCTCTTGACATTATATAATAAATTATTTAAAAAATTATTGAAAGATAAAAACGAGGATTTATAAACTATGAAATCAACATGGGCAAAGCCGGGTTCTTTTGAACAACAGTGGTATCTTTACGATGGCATCAAAAATAGCTATGACCCTTATGGGTAAAAACAAACCTATCTATACACCTTCTATAGATACAGGTGATTTTGTTGTTGTTGTAAATGCAGAAAAAATTGCTACAACAGGTAAATTCAAATCAAGAGATAAAAAATATTACTGGCATACAGGTTATCTTGGTGGTATCAAAGAAAGGTCATATGCTGAGATGATGGATAGAAATCCAGAAGAAGTATTACGTCTTGCAGTTGAAAGAATGTTACCAAAAACAAAACTAGGCCGTAAAATGATAAAAAAATTAAAAATATACGCAGGTGAAGAGCATCCACATGCAGCTCAAAAGCCTGTAAAAGTAGAATTATAGGGGGATAACAATGTCTAACTATCACTACGGAACAGGCAGAAGAAAAACTTCAGTTTCTCGTGTTTTTATAAAACCGGGTAAAGGCGATATTAAAATTAACAATAAATCACTTGAAGACTATTTTGAACGTATGACATTACGTCAAATAGTTATGCAGCCACTTGCGTTATTAAACCAAGAAGGCAAATTTGATTTATATATAACAGTAGCAGGTGGTGGTAAATCTGGTCAAGCTGGTGCTGTTCGTCATGGTCTTGCAAGAGCATTAGAGCAATTTAACCCAGAATTTCGTGCAGAAATGAAAAAAGCAGGCTTCATGACTAGGGATTCTCGTATGGTTGAAAGAAAAAAATACGGGAAACCAAAAGCAAGAAAAAGCGACCAATACTCAAAACGTTAATCGTTACATCTGGTTACTTGGATATTGTTTTATATACTTGCAATGTTTATTACTATATTCCTCTTGTAATTGTAATAAAAGCAAGTTTATGTATAAATATCATGTTCAAATATATATTAAACCATCTGTTTATACAGATGGTTTTTTTGTATAGTATTAATGGATATTTATAAAATGATATTGTGTTAAATTAATTATATATATAAAAAGAATAAAAAAAATAAACATAAATAAAGTAATAAATATCTTTATTCTTTTCGTAAAAGAAATTAAAAATATATAGTAGCAAGTGGTAGATATTATTATTTATACTATTAATTATTTAGTTATTTAGAATAAAATTTCTATAACAAAATGATATTATTTTTACATTATAGAAACCTATTATACCTTACACTATTGTTTTAAAAGTGTGGTTTAAATATTCATTATGGTGAGAATAGGTATTCCAATTTTTTCTATTTCCTATACTACTTGCTAGGGAAAAGTATCCTCATTGAAAATTCCCGCCCATTTATACCCCTTAATAATGCAAAAATATTCTATTCACCATAAAATAGTTTCATAAAAATAAAAATTACTATACTAGCTGGTAATTTTTATAACTTGTATTAATGATTGTATAAAACTATTGTTATTTTCTTAACTATCTTTAATATTTAAAAATAACTATCCGAACACAACTATCTATTCTGAGCCTTGTGCTAAAAGTGTATTTCGGTTATATATTTTTAGTTTACTATGCGTTATTATAATTATTTACAGTGCCTTTTTACTAAGCCAATTTTTTTTTATGCAAACTCCTTTTACGACTAAATCTATTAGTCCACTACTTCGTTG
>CALADT010000121.1 GCA_937890655.1 uncultured Mucispirillum sp.
TAGATAAAGATATAAGTATTACCAAAAATAATAGAGCTGTTCCTAATTTAAAATCGCCTTTACCAAAAACTGCTAAAAATATAATAAACGCTAAACCAATTGCTGAACCTATAATTGATTTTGGACTTCCTTCTCTTAAAGGTCTATATGCAACTCTTTCCACAAATAAACCTAATAAACCACAAAATATAATAGCTGTAATAATAGCAATAAATAACCTATATTCCATAACAAAGGATTTCATACTACTAACAGAAGCACTATCTAAACTAAAAACTGATGCTAAAAATGAACCTATAAATATATCTGCAATTAATGAAATAGCAAAAAAACCTGCAAATGCACCAATCATAAAAATATCGCCATGAGCGAAATTAATTAACTTAATAATGCCATAAACCATTGTATAGCCTAAAGCAATAAGTGCGTATATTCCACCAACAGTTAAACCATTTAATAGCTGTTCAACTATTTCCACAATTATTCTCCTTATATCTTTTTTTATTTCATAAGCAACTATTTTAGCACAAATTTATTTAAAAATATAGTGTTTTTTTATATATTTTAAATAAATAATTAAAAAAAGAGAAAATAAACCAATACAACACAATTTATTTTCCCTAAATTTATTTTAA
This sequence comes from uncultured Mucispirillum sp., assembly GCA_937890655.1. GTDB lineage: Bacteria > Chrysiogenota > Deferribacteres > Deferribacterales > Mucispirillaceae > Mucispirillum. The sequence goes on from CALADT010000121.1 coordinate 636, forward strand.
TATTCAAAAATAAGTAATTTAGTTTTTATTTATTTTTCACCAGTAAAATATTTTACTCCTGATTCAAATATTCTTTGGTTCATATTACCATACTGGTTATTTATATGGACGCCATTACCAATACGTTCACTGTGCCCCATTTTACCTAATGCCCTACCACAAGGAGAACATATTCCTTCAATAGCCATAGTAGAACCATTTGGATTATATGGAGATTCCATAGTAATATTACCGTCTAAATCTGTATACTGAAAAAGCACTTGTCCATTTTCAAATAATTTATCTATTAACTCCATAGGTGCTGTAAACCTACCCTCTCCATGAGATACAGGAACAATATCTATTTCCCCAATATTTCTTAAATTCATCCATGGAGAATTAAGAGATGTAACCCTTGTATGAACCATTTGAGAAACGTGTCTACCTATTTTATTAAAAGATAATGTAGCATCATTTTCAGTTAAATCACATATATGACCATAAGTTAAAATACCTGTTTTAATAAGTGCTTGAAAACCGTTACATATACCTATAATTAAACCATCACGTTTATTAATTAAATCATCAACTGCCTGTCTTACTTTGCTATTTTTTAAAACAGAAACATAAAATTTACCAGAACCCTCAGGTTCATCCCCTGCACTAAAACCTCCCGGCAACATTAATATTTGTGATTTATTAATAATATCTGCAAATTCATTACATGACTGCATAGCATCTTCTGTTGTCATATTTCTAAAGATAAATGGTGTCACTTCTTTACTACCAGACATTTCAAAAATACGTTTTGTATCATACTCACAGTTAGTTCCAGGTAGAGATAATACAGCAACAGATGGCTGAACTTTTACATTAGCACATAATTGACTAGGTTTACCATGATAATCTCTAGCAGAAATAATTTCATTTTCTGCATCTATTTTGCTTGGGAAAATGTGTTCTAGTGGAGACTGCCATAATGAAAGCATTTCTTTTAATTCTATTTTTTCATTATTGTATGATACAACGCCACTATTATTTAAAACAGCTATTTTTTCCACATTATTAACACCATCTAACTCATAACCTTTTTTAGCTTGAATTATAAATGAACCATAATAAGGGAAACTTAAATCATTTAAGCTAATATTTTGGATATCAAAACCAACCATATTACCAAAAGCCATTTTTGAAAGACCTTCTATAACACCACCATTAGTTACAGTATAAACAGCTTTTATTACTTTATCGTTATTTAATTTTTCTAAAGTTGCTAAATTTTCTTTAAATGATTGAATATCTATTAAATCGTCATTACTAATATTTGTTTTTAATAAATATATATTACCACCATCTTTATCTAAATGGTTAGTGATAACTTTAGATAAGTCAGACTGAGCAACAGCAAAAGAAATTAATGTAGGTGGCACATTGATTTCTCTACCTGTATCGCTATCTTTATATGTGCCAGACATACTATCTTTTCCACCAATAGCTGCAAGACCTAAATCATATTGAGCCTTTAAAGCACCTAAAAGTGCTGCTGTTACTTTACCCCACCTAACTTTATCATGAGACAACCTTTCAAAATATTCTTGGAATGATAAACGAATATCAGAAAGACTACCACCAGATGCTGTAATTTTTGCAACAGATTCTATTACTGCAAAATATGCTCCATGAAAAGGGCTCCACTCCATAATAAAAGGATTATAACCTGATGACATTATGGAAACAGTAGTTGTATCACCATTTAAAACAGGTATTTTAGCTATCATACTTTGAGCAGGAGTGTTACTTGTTATACCACCAAAAGGAGTAATAACACTTGAAGAACCAATAGTGGAATCAAACATCTCCACTAAACCTTTTTGAGAACATACATTTAAATCAGTTAAAGTATTTTTTACAAGTTCATTAAAAGTATCGTAATTTTTTCTTGAAATATAGTCTGTTTTTTTAGGGGATATAATATAGGCATTTTCATACCTTGCAGCACCTGCACTATCTAAAAATGACCTTGATATATCCACAATTAAGTTACCATTATGGTACATTTGTAATCTATTTGTATCAGTTACTTTTGCAACTAATGTAGCTTCTAAATTTTCTTTCCTACATTCTTTAATAAAGTTATCTAAATCATTACTTCCAATAACCACAGCCATACGTTCTTGAGATTCTGAAAGTGCTATTTCTGTGCCTGTAAGGCCTTCGTATTTTTTAGGAACAAGGTTTAAGTCAATATCTAACCCATCTGCAAGCTCTCCAATAGCAACACTTATTCCACCTGCACCAAAATCGTTACATTTTTTAATCATTTTAGAAACTTTTTCATTTCTAAAAAGACGCTGTATTTTATGTTCTTCTGGGGCATTACCTTTTTGGACTTCAGCACCACAAATTTCAATAGATGAACCATCATGCTCTTTTGAAGAACCTGTGGCACCACCTACACCATCTCTACCCGTTCTACCACCTAATAAAATTATTAAATCACCTGATTGTGGCCCTTCACGTCTTACTGCTCTTTTAGGGCATGCACCAATCACGGCACCTGTTTCCATTCTTTTAGCAGTAAACCCATTATGGTAAAACTCTTGCACATAACCAGTTGTAAGGCCTATTTGGTTACCATAGGAAGAAAACCCTTTTGCAGCATCTTGTACAATTTTACGTTGAGATAATTTTTTACCTTTTAAATAATCAGATAAAGGCACCCTAGGGTCAGCACCACCTGTTATACGCATAGATTGGTAAACATATGCTCTACCTGAAAGTGGGTCGCGTATTGCTCCACCTACACATGTGGCAGCACCACCAAAAGGTTCTATTTCTGTTGGGTGGTTATGGGTTTCATTTTTAAATTGTAAAAGCCATGGTTCATTTTTTCCATTTACATTTACATCTATTTCAATAGAACAAGCATTATTTTCTTCACTTTCTTCAAGATTATTTAAAAGCCCTTTTCTTTTTGCATCACGAGCACCAATAATTGCCATATCCATCAAACATACAGGTTTTGTAGTAGCTTTATCACCATAGATTTCACTACGAAGATTTTCATATAACATTAATGTATCGTTAAATAGAGTGTTATATTTACCGTCTTCAATATCTATATCATTTAAAATAGTATTAAATGTAGTATGTCTGCAATGGTCAGACCAATATGTATCAAGTAATTTTAATTCTGTTTCTGTTGGGTTACGTTTTTCTTCATTTTTAAAATATTCTTGAGAATATTTTATATCATCAATATTCATAGCAAGACCCATACTAGATATAAGGTCATTAAGCTGGTTTTCATCCATATCTGTAAAATTATCAATATCTTTTACATTTTCTGGCTCTACTATATTTAAAGCTAATGAAGTAGGTATTGATTCTAAAGCAATTCTTTGGTCTACACTGTTTAATATACTATCTTTTACTTTTTCAACGTATTCATCACTTATTGTACCAAATAAAACATAAGTTTTAGCACAACGGACAATAACATTTTCTGCTTCTGTATTAACTTTTATACACTGTTCTGCACTATCTGCCCTTTGGTCATACTGCCCTGGTAAATATTCAATAGAAAAATATTTATTATCTTTATATGGGTGGTTATCATAATAAATATCATCAACCATAGGTTCAGCAAAAACAGTATGAATAGTTTTTTCTAACTGGCTGTCTGTTAAACCTTCTATATCGTATCTATTAAGAATAATAATATCTGATATATTATTAAGTGATTCATCCTGCACTAATGTGTTAAGAAGTTTTGTTGCTTCTACTGCATGTTCTTTTCTTTTAGTAACATATATACGTTTAACAGCCATATATCATACTCCTGTAAAAATATTTTTATAACTTTATAAAAAAGCCAATTATACTTATTTTTTATTTTTTTTCAAATAGAATTTAAGAAAACTATAAGAATTTTATATTTTTGGTTTTTGAACTTTAAAAAATATTGTAATTTGAGCAAAATCTTCCCTGTCATCAATAATAGCATCAAATTTCATATTGCTTATATAATCATATGCAAGTTTTTCTATTTCTGTGCTACTTCTTGATATAAAAGTAATATTATAAGTATTACCTTGTTTATCAATATTAAACTTTAATGTAACAGAAGTATCATTTGTTAAAGCAAATTCAGGCTCTGGTGGTAAGTAAGAGATTTTCCTATTACCATCAGGAGCAATATCAAGATTATAAAGGTTAGTATTGTTTTCTTTTATTTTATTATCTTTAATATTATTATCTGTTGCTCGCTTTACTTCTGTTGCCACATCACTACTATGACTATTATTATCGTTTTTGTGTGGTGCTGTATTTTGTAGTGCAGCAAGCTCTTTTGATACATCAAAATTTTTCTGATTTTCTGCCATTTCTTTAGCTTGTTCAAGTTTAGGAATATCTGGCATTTTAATTTCCGGAATATCAATATTTTCTGTTAATGGCACATTAATATCAGGCATAACAAGTGGGTCATCTGCCCCTTTTGGCCTAAAAGGTTTTTCTTCCACTTTATCTAATTTTGCTTGTGTTTCATCTGTTTTTTTTGTTTCTTTATTTTGTTCTATCTTTTTATTATTATCTTTTTGAACTATATCTTTTTTATTATCTTCTTTAATAACCTGTTTTGTATTATCTTCTTTTTTAGTAACTTCTTTCTTTTTTATTTCTTCTTGTTTTTTAGTTACTTTTTTAGGTGCAGGTTGCTCTTTTTTTTGTATTTCTTCTTTTGTTATATCAACAATAGACACAGGTATTACTTCCTGCTTTTTCATTTTCTTTTCAGGTAATGGTAAAAGCAAGATACATATATGAACAATAAAAGATATTGCTAAAACAGTTACAAAAAGTCTCACAGTTTAATATTATTCCTTAGTAGCTATGGCAAATTTAGTGTAATCTACACTTTTAGCTTTATCTATTACAAAAACAACTTTACCGTGCATAGCTTTTTCATCTGCCTCTATAATAATAGTTGCTTCAGGGTTTACATCTTTTAATACCCTTAATCGCCCTTCCAAATCACTATCTAATACAGCTTCACCCTCTATATATAAAGAGCCTGCACTATCTACTGCTATTCGTATATTCTTTTTATTTTCCACAGCTTCACCTTTTGCTTTTGGTAAATCCATTTTTATAGATGACGGAGTAACAAAAGATGTGGTTACTGCAAAAAATATTAATAATATAAAAACAATATCAATTAATGGTGTAATATTTATAATTATATTTGTATCTCTTTTTGTATCACGAAAACGCATAATTCAACCGTATTATTTTTCATCTTCTTTAAAAAGTAAATTCATTATTTCAGAAGAAGATTTTTCTAAAGCACTGCCAATGGAATCAGCTTTTGCTTTTGCTATAAAATAAAATATTTGAGCAGGTATAGCAACCACTAAACCAGCTGCTGTTGTTAAAAGTGCTTCTGCAATACCAGAAGATAAGGCTTCGGCATTACCTGTGCCTTGTAAAGCTATAACATCAAAAATCTTTATCATACCTAAAACTGTTCCTAAAAGCCCTAATAATGGTGCAATAGCAACTATTGTCTGTAATGAAGGTAAATATTTATCTAGTTTTGATGCTTCACTTCTTCCTGATTCTTCTGCCACTTCTAAAAGCCTTGAAAGTGGTAAATCAGTATTAGCAATAATATTTTCTGAAATCCTTGCTAATGCTGAATTATTTGATTTACATACTGCTAAAGCTTCACTTAAATTTTTCTTTTTTAAAAGACCTGTAACTTGTTCTGTAAACGCTTTTGGGACAAACTTTTCTTTACGAAGTGAAATAAGTCTTTCTATAAATACAGCCAAAGATATTACTGAAAGTAATATAATTGGATACATGGTAACACCACCTTTCTGTATTAATTCCCACATACTATTCCTCCTAATAACTATTTTCTGCTAATATTTACTTTTTGATTAGCACTTGATTTTTCATTTTTTATATTATATTCTTTTAACATTTTATCTATAACAGCTAACTCTTTATTTCTTTTACGTTTTGTATATGATGCTTTTGCACCAACTAAATTTTCTAAAGCATATTTTTCTTGTGGAAATAAATAGTAACCTCTCATAAATTCAACAGCAGCATCTTCCACTTTACCATTTTCAAAATTATTTTTACCTATTCGCCAATAAGAAGCAGATCTAACAGCAGGGGTAGATTTTTTTGAAAGCTCTATTATATAGTCTTTATGTTTATCATAATCTGATTTATTAGATAAATCAATAAACCTTAAAATACCTTTTTCCCATATTTTAGGTGTAGTTTGTTTTAATGCCTCAGATGCCCATAAAACATCTTCTGCATTATTGCTCATTAAAGCAACCCTACTATATGCCGGTTTTGAAAACCTTTTACTAGAAACTGCCACATTTTTATAAACATTCATCGCTTTATTTTTATCAATATATTCTAAACATTCAGCTTTCATAAATAAAGCATCTTCTGCTTGAGTGCCACCTTTTGCAATAATTTTATCAGCATCTGATACACAATTATCATATCTTCCTGTAAACCTAAAAAGTTTCGCCCTTGTTTCTAAAACATTTGGATAATATTCTGATTGCGGGTAGTTATCCATAAAAAAGTTTACATACCCTATGGAAGTATTTGTAGATTTTACTTCTAAAGCATAGGCTGCAAAATCTGCAATAAGCATATCTTTTTTCTCAAACTCTGCACTTTTTTCTATGAAATGTAGTTTATCATCTACAAAATCTTTCCCTCTTTTTTCCTTTTTAGCTATCTCAAAAAGCCCAAAAAGAGATTCATATAAAAAATCACCTGAAACAATTAAATCATTATAATCTTTTTTAGCTTCTTTTGTTCTATTATAAGCTGCTAAAAGTTTTGCTCTTTCTAACTTAAATTCTGGTGTTAAATTTTTTAACCCTTCCATATATTCAAGCGCTTTTCTACCTTGACCTACTAATATAAGCTGTTGAATACCGTTGGAGAAAATTCTCAAATCCTGCCTATTTTTCTTCATAATATTTTCAGCATCTAAATTGCGTTTTTCTTTAAAATAACACATCATTAATAAAAATTGAGAATCATCTGATGATTTTTTAATTTTTGTAAGCTCGTTTAGTGCAGATTTATATTGTTTTTTATTATAATATATATTTGCCTTAATTAACCTTGACCTATCATCAGTTCTATTTTTTACATACTCAAAAGCTTTTTCTTCATCGTTTAGTGCCAAATATAAATCACCTTTTAATATATGGCAATATGATGTATTACAATCATCTACAAGCATAAGTGCATCATCATATTTTTCTTTTAAGTAATATATTTGGGCTAACATAAATTTTGCTATCATTAATTTATCATAATCTGAACCATTGGAAATAAATTTTTTAAAGTTATATTCTGCTCTATTTATATCAACACTTAAACTAGCCATACCTTGATAAAAGGAAGCCGAATTAATTAATGATTTATTAAACCCTATTAAAGAAAAATAAAGCATAGAGTTCGCATAATCTTTTTTCTCAAAATATTTTATACCTGTATAGTAATATACATAGTCATTATTTGCACGTTCTTTAAACTGAAAATTCCCTAAAAAATCTGGAGTTATTTTTGCAAACTTATCACCTACTGCATAAAAAAGTAATGATAATTTTTCGTTATCGTTTTGGATTTGTTTTACTTTTGTAGCTGCTCTTGTAAAATTACCTTCAGCTATATCTATTTTTGCACTTAATAAAAAATATACATCATCTTGTTTTATATCGTTTAAATATTTTTTACCCATATCAAGTTTATTACTCATAATAAAACTATCTGCAATAATAGGCTGCATATTTTTATCTTTTATGCTTTCTGCAAGTTTTTCTATTTGGTTATATCGTTTAAGAAAATAGTAACAAGTAATACGCATATTTACATATTCTGGGTATTGTTTTTCCATTTCAGGATAATTATTTAATGACTGTAAAATATCTTCATACCTATTTTTTGCATATAAATATTCTATCCATTTTGAAAGGCTGTAATTTGTAAAATCAATATTTTTTGCAACAGCTTCTTCCATAATATTATACTTTCTTAATTCTGAACTAATTAAAAATAAAGCATCTTGAGCTAAAAGAGAGTATTCATTTTTTTTATCAAGCAACTCTAAAAGCACTTTAATAGATTCCTGCTGACTGCCTGTATAAAATAAACTCATACCATATACAAACCTTGTTTCATCATCAAAATCACTTTTTCTTAATTTTTTTTCAAACCGTTCATAGGATGCAACTGTATCAATTTATTTAAAAATGATTTTACAACATTATTACGCAATGCCTTAGCACCAACAAAAAGAGAAGTAAAACTAGCAGAGTTAGGGTCTTTATATATAAACCCTGGCTCATCAGACATATAATCCCTTTTATCGCCCCCTGCAAGCTCCTGTTTACGAACTTTTATATATAAATCCATTTGGCTAGGCATACTAAAATTAAACTGAATAACAGTATAACTTGGACGGACTTTAAAATTACTTATTTCCTGCCCTGTAAAAGAATAATTGGGAACTGTAATCTGCCCATATACTGATGTTATAATTATATTAAATAAAATAAAAAAGGCAGCAAGGCGTTTTTTTATCACCATATATCTCCTATTTTATTAAGTGATTGTAACGTTTTATAATCTGTCCTATCCATTAATAATGGTGTTATAGATATAAAATAATCACTTAATGCTCCATCATCTGTTAATTTATCAATATGCTGTGGTTTTCTAAAATCAGAAAGCCAGTAGTAATCTTTTCTAAAAGGGTCTTTCCCTTTCATATAATTATTAAGGTATGAATATTGGGATGCTTTTGTCCACTTCACACCTTTTATTTCTTCATAAGGTAAGGATGGTATATTAATATTATATAAAAAACAGTCTTGTGGTAATAAATGAACTTTTTCCATAAATCTTTTTCATAAATTCTGCACTTACTGTGTAATCATGACAATCAAAACCGGCTAAACTAACAGCAAAAGATATAATACCATGCACTGCCCCTTCTGCTGCTGCTCCTACTGTGCCTGAATAATGTAAATTACAAGCATTATTAGGCCCACGGTTAATACCAGATATAACATAGTCTGGCTTATTTTTACATATATGGGATAATGCTAATTTTACACAATCAGCAGGTGTGCCTGTTACTCCATAACCAAAAAATTCATTATTATGGTTCATTTCATGCACCTGTAAAGGAGTATGTATAGTAAGGGACTGACTGGCACCACTTTTTTCATAAAGGGGTGCAACAACAGTAACATTTGCAATACTTTTTAAAGCATTAGCAAGGGTTTTAATACCTGCTGATTCAATACCATCATCATTACTTATAAGTATATTCATATACTCTCCATTTTATCTTATACCACTATTTCATTGAATTTGCAAATTATTATTACTTATTTTCTTTTAATAGTCCATATTTAAAGATGTCATTATTACTAAAAGGTTCAACAGCTATTGTTTTAAATTTTTTATATATTACAAACCCAGTAGGTGTATTTTTAGGTTTTGTAACATATTTTTTATATGTATAATCTATATCTATTAATTTCTCACTACCATATTTTGAATAAAATGCCACAACTTTTGCTGCAAATTTTATAATATCATCATTAATTAATATGCCATTTAGTCTTATTATACCATGTGCTGATGGTATATTTCTTGCATGTAACCATATATCATCACTTTGGGCAAATTTAAACACTAAATTATGGTTAGAAGCAGAATTTTTACCAACATATAACGAAAATCCTTCCCCATGATATTCTAAAAATGGTTTTATCTGCTCTTTTTTTTGCTTTTTATTTTTTGATTCATCATCTAATAGTTTTTCAAACTCTGATAATTCTTCTTCTGATAATGTATCAGCATAATAAATCTGTTCTTCTGAAAATAAAGCTAATTGAAGTGCGTCTTGTAACCGTTCTTCAATTATAGGGATTGATTTTTTTAACCGTGATGATTTTTTAAAAAGCTTATCACTTTTTTCTTTTAAATTATCGCCATGTTCTACAACATATTCTACATGGTTAATACTATCTGTGTTATAATCATCAAAAATATAAGTACCTGCACCTGTAACTTTATATAAATTATTTCTTATAAGCTCTGCTTCTTTTAATAATTTATTATAATCTTTTGCAAAAATAAGCTCTTGCTCTAGTTTTCCTGCAAGCTCAATATATTTATCACGTTTAATACTATATATCTTTTTTATTTTTCTTGCTGTATCTTTTGAAACTTCTTTATTTTCTTTAACACAAAAATAATCACCTAATTCTTCATATGTAATAGGTTTTCCATTTTCTATAAAAAATGGTATAACTTTATTTTTACTATCTATATAAAATATATCATTTTCTAATTCTTTTTGTATTATACTACATGCTAAAGCAAAACTATTTGTATTAAGTAATAAATCAGCATATTTTGCAGTTACAGGATAAAACCCTGAAAGCTCATTAAAAGATGTTGCACCATCATACTTTAATAAAGAATATTTTTTATTAGCTTTTGGTAAAGTATATTTGCCACCTACTCCAATATTTCTATCTGCATCAATAGTTCTTGAAGATAAAGAATAAAGTATTATATCATCACTTGATAATAAAAAGAAGTTTGCATAATTACCAGCAGGCTCTAAAATAATTTTATATTCTAAAATTTTGCCACTAGGTTTTCTTTTCATTAGTTTTGTATAACATGCTCTTTCATATGAAAAAGTGTTCATATCTATAACTTTAGCACCATGAATAGCAGATAATGCTCCAGGGCTTTCACCTATAATATTTTGTGCTGGTTTTAACACTGCAGGTGCAGGTGATGCTCTATATTCAAAATTTAACACTCCATTATTATAAAATGATAAAAAGATACTATCATTATAAACTGTTATTGTATTTAATTTTGATGAAATTAATTTACCTTTTAAAATATTAATTAGTTTATAAAAACTTAAGCCGTCCACATTATACCTTACAACATTTAATTTTAAGTAATTTTATATATAATAAAAAATTTGTCTAGTTTTTTTTGAACTTTATATAAAAATAAATGTCTTATCATTATAAGATTTTAAATTAACCTCCTATAAACTGGATTATAGATAAGCAGCCATAACCCCAATAAACTGCTTATCTGCTCTAGTAACTAAGTAAAAATTGCCGGCATACCCCAAGTGCTGGCAATTTTTTTATTTTTCTATTGTATTATTTTAAAAGTTATTATATACCCTAATATATTTATATGGAGATAGTATTATGAATGAATTTGACAGATTATGCGATATTGTTAAAAGATTAAGAGCACCAGATGGTTGTCCGTGGGATAAAGCACAAACACTATATAGCTTAAAAAATGCAATTATGGAAGAAGCAAGTGAGTTAGTTGATGCTCTTGATAATAAAGATATTGAAAATATTAAAGAAGAACTAGGAGATGTATTATTACATGTTGTTTTTCATTCTGAAACTGCCAGCGAAGAAGGGCTTTTTAATATAGAAGATGTGGCAAAAGGTATCAATGAAAAATTAATAAGACGCCACCCACATGTATTTAAAGATGAACATTATGAAACAGCAGAACAGGTAAAAGAACGCTGGGATAAAATAAAAGAAGAAGAAAACAAAAACAAAAAAGAACTAGAATCAGTTTTAGATAAAGTGCCTCGTAACCTACCTTCCCTTATGCAGGCAGAAAAATTGCAAAAAAGAGCCTCTAAATATGGTTTTGATTGGGAAAACCCTGAACAAGTATTTGAAAAATTACAAGAAGAATTAAATGAGCTTCATGAAGCCTATAAAGAAAATGATAAAGAGCATATAAGCGAAGAATTAGGCGATGTAATATTTGTGCTTTCAAGGCTTGCTTCCCATTTAGATATAGATGCTGATGAATCTTTAAGAAAAGTAAACGATAAATTTAGAAGAAGATTTGGTTATATTGAAAAATCATTAAAAAAAGAAAATAAATCACTAGAAAGTGCAAATATTAATGAAATGGAAAAAAAATGGCAGGAAGCAAAAAAGCTAGGGTTATAAAAAATAGCAATATTAATAAAATTATTATAAATTATTAAATAAAAATAATTATAAAAGTTAAAAGTTTTTAAATAAATAATATTATAAAAAAAGGGGGGATATATAAATATGCCCCCCTTATTTCATAAATATAAAAAGGTGTATGAAAAAAATTAATTGAGTTTATTTATTTTTTTT
>CALADT010000122.1 GCA_937890655.1 uncultured Mucispirillum sp.
TATGAATAATCTTCACAGCTCCATATTAGAAATGGTTGAAAAGTGGGATAATGGTGCAATCTTAATTCAAAATACAGAACATTTTACAATGGTATATCCATATTACAGCAAAAATAATGAACCATTAACGGAAGTAAATATTATTGAAGATTTAAATGATGATATTACAGAAGAAAGCATTATAGAGGAGCTTGGAACACAATATGGTAAATATTACCCTGCAATGTATGATTATTTTGGGGAAAGGGTAGATGAAGAAAATCTATTTAGTGTGCTTTTTTATTTTAAAAATAACGGCAGTAACAAAGTAGATATAGAAAGTGTAAAATATAATGAGTTTAGTTTTAATTACTTTACATCTTTAGAAGATGGCGATGAAAGTAGTATTGGTGTAAACTTAATTAATATAGCACAAGAGTTTGAAAAAGTATTTATAAAAACACCTTATTTATATATTACTTTTTTAACAGCTTATACAAGTGAAAATACTATTTTAAAAGATAAAATATATGGTTTTACTTTTAATGGCACATTAGAAGAAATAAATGGTGGTGAATATTTTAATAATATAGTAAAAAATATAGCAGATATTTATAACGAAAAAAGTTTTTTCATAGATAAAAATGAGTGCAAGTTTACTATTTTTCCTAACGGCAAAATAGGAATATTATAAAAAATCATAAGAAATTTACTAAAATATAAAATTCTTATTATCATTTTTCACTATATAAAATATTAACCTAATAATAGGTTATTCTCATATAAATTTATGGAGGCAGAAGATGGCACAGCTTACATTAGCAAAGCGTACCAACTTAAAGAAAGTTCGCAAACAAGGTTTTCGTGCAAGAATGGCTACTAAAGGTGGCAGACTTGTTATAAAAAGAAGACGTGCAAAAGGTCGTAAACGCCTTGCAATTTAATCCTGAAGAAAGTTTTCCCCGTAGTAGCCGTATTTGTAAGTCTTATGAGTTTAATACTCTCTATGCGGGGAAACGAGTTTCAGGCTCAATGTTTATTATTCACTATAAACATATGGGCAGTGGCAGAAAAGCAGGTATTGTTGTTAGCAAAAAAGTTAGTAAATCAGCAGTAAAACGCAACACTCTAAAAAGAAGATTGCGTGAGATATTTAGAAGAAACAGGGATATACTTCCTAGTGATATTTCTATTTTAATTAGAGGACTACCTAAGGCTGCGGGAGCTGATTTTAATGAAATTAAAAGAGAAGTTATTTGGCTTTTTCACTTATTACATCCAAAGAATCTGGCAGTAATGTTGATAAAGTGTTATAAATATTGTATTTCTCCCTATTTGGGTAACCATTGTAGGTTTTACCCAAGCTGTTCATCCTATGCTATTGAGGCTTTCCAGAAAAAAGGTTTCTTTAAAGGGCTTTTTCTAACAATATGGCGTATTCTGCGTTGCAACCCCTTTAATAAAGGTGGTTATGACCCTGTAAAATAGGGTATATTATTTTTAAAAGGATATTTTTTTTATGGATAAAAGGACGATATTAGCCCTTGTGCTTAGTTTTGTAATAATATTTGGCTGGTCTTATTTTGTTGCACCAATGTTTAACCCAGTTCAACCTGTTGTGGATAATAAGTCTTCATCAAATATTCCGGCAGCACCACTTGCTTCAAATGATAATACAACTATTAATGCAGTAAATAATACATCTATTCAAGATAATTTATCTACAAATAGTCAAGTTGTATATGAAGAAGAATTAATTACAGAATCTTCTAAAATAATGGATGTTGTTTTTAATTCTACAACTGGTGATATAAGAAGTGTTTCTTTAAAAAATTGGGCAGATACTGAGGGTGGATTTGTTACTTTTAATAAAAAAGGTTTTTCAGATTACGCAAGAATTTT
>CALADT010000123.1 GCA_937890655.1 uncultured Mucispirillum sp.
AAATGTATGTATTATTTCCCCATTATATAATATAACACCACCATAGCCGGCAAGTTTTTTCTTTTCAGAATAACTGCCGTCCACATAAGCATGCAGCCCTGTTAAATCCAGATTATTATCTTCTTTTTCATGGCAACTATTTATATCTAGAAAATTTTTGGCATCTTCTAAATTTTTAAATTTTTTATATTCTGCACCGGCATAGCCTGTAACGTATAATTTACATTCGTCCCAACTGTTAAATATGCCTGTTTTGCTGCCTTTTCTTATGGCATAATACATAATTAACCACCATATATTGATTTTAATATATATATAACAATATTTTTTATTTTAAAGTTTTCTATATAATCTTGTTTGATAAGCCTTGCATCTCATAGTATTTATATGTTATATAAATTATTACACCTATTGTAAATAATAATAACACTAAGGATAATTTATTATCTCCACTTAAAATTAGTTTTGAGTTTTTATTTTCTAAAATTAAATCATTATTTTTATTTACCATACTGTTATCTGCAATATAATCATTATTTTGGCTATATTCATTTGGCTGCATGGTTATTGTATATGTAAAATCTGTATTATTATTTGATGATGACTGCTGCTTATGAGATTTTGTTTTATTTAAATAGTTAAATATAATTTTAGTAATATTAAATAGTAAGAATAATAACAAAAATATTATTAGAAAATATAAAACAGGATTATTATATTTTAAGTTGTAACATTCATTTGTAATAATCTTTATATAGTATTCTATTAAGTGTGGTATCATTAATTATTATTCCTTAAAAGTAATAACATACTTTAAATGAATAATAAAAGAATTTCAAGTGTAATAATAAGTAATAATATAATATTATAAAAGATTAATTAAAAAATAAGGGTATAAGTTATAAAAAAACAGGCAGTTAAAAAACTGCCTGTATATTTTTATATTATATTTTATAATACAATATTTTCTTGGTATTCGCCAAAAACTTCTTTTAGGGCGTTGATTGTTTCCCCAAGAGTAGCATAAGTTTTAACAGCATTTAATATTTTTGGCATTAAGTTTTCGTTTGTTTTAGCAGCAGCAGTAAGTTCAGCTAATGCACGTTTTACTGCATCATTATCACGAGATTCTCTTAATGCTTTTAATTTTGCTTTTTGGCTAACTTCAACAGAAGAATCAATTTTTAAAAGCCCTTTTGGTGGTTCTTCATCAATATGGTATTTGTTTACACCTACGATTATCATATCACCACTTTCAATGGATTTTTGATAATCGTAAGAACTATTTTGGATTTCTCTTTGTGGGAACCCTTGTTCAATAGCGCGCATCATACCACCTAAGTCGTCTATTTTTTGGATATATTCAAATGCACGTTTTTCTATATCATCAGTCATAGCTTCAAGCATATATGAACCTGCAAGTGGGTCAATAGTATCTGCAGCACCTGATTCGTTAGCTACAATTTGTTGTGTTCTTAAAGCTATGCGAACAGAATCTTCTGTTGGTAATGCAAGTGCTTCATCATATGAGTTAGTATGTAATGACTGTGTGCCACCCATACAAGCTGCAAGAGTTTGAACAGCAACACGAACAATATTATTTTGTGGTTGTTGTGCAGTTAATGTAGAACCAGCTGTTTGTGTGTGGAAACGAAGCATTGTTGATTTTGGTTTTTTAGCTTTAAAACGTTCTGTCATAATTTTAGCCCACATTCTTCTTGCTGCTCTAAATTTTGCCACTTCTTCCATAAAGTTGTTATGACAGTTAAAGAAGAAAGAAAGTCTGCCTGCAAAATCATCAACATCAAGGCCTGCTTTAATAGCAGCATCAACGTAAGCTATACCGTCTGCCAATGTAAATGCTACTTCTTGAACAGCATCACTACCAGCTTCACGAATATGGTAACCACTAATACTAATAGTATTCCATAAAGGAACATTATCTTTACAGAATGAAAAAATATCAGTAATTAAACGCATAGATTGAGTAGGTGGGAAACGGTAAGTTCCTCTTGCCATATACTCTTTTAATATATCATTTTGGATTGTTCCTGCTAATTTTTCAGAAGATACACCTTGTTTTTCACCAACAGCAATGTAGCAAGATAAAAGGTATGATGCTGTTGCATTAATTGTCATAGAAGTAGAAACTTTATCTAAAGGAATACCGTTAAATAATGTTTCCATATCAGCTAATGAGTCAATGGCAACACCAACTTTACCAACTTCCCCTGATGCCATATGGTCATCAGAATCATAACCTATTTGAGTAGGAAGGTCAAAAGCAACAGATAAACCTGTGGTCCCTTGATCAAGAAGGTATCTGTAACGTTTGTTAGATTCCTCAGCAGTGGCAAACCCTGCGTATTGACGCATAGTCCAAAAGCGGCCACGATACATAGTTGGTTGAACACCTCTTGTTAATGGATAAATACTTGGATAGCCTAATTTTTTTTCATAATCAAAATCAGGAATATCATTTGGTGTGTAAAAAGGTTTTACTTCATAACCAGAAGTTGTTTTGAATACTTTTTTACGTTCAGGGAATTTGCTGATCGTTTTTTCGTATTGTTCTTTCCATTTTTCGTACATAGCTGACCTCGCTAAATATTATATTTTATTTTATTATCATTAAATATTTCCAAAAAATCAATACATTTTTTTATATATTTGAAAATTTATTTTGATAAAGTATAAAATTAAATAAAATTTGTATTAAATAAGATGCATATATAGTATGCTTATTGATTTTTACTTTATAATATGTAATAATACCAAAAAAATTAAGGTGTTAAATTAATGAAAACTCATTTGCTAATAATAGACCCTCAAAATGATTTTTGTGAAAAAAATGGTGCTTTATATGTTGCAGGTGCTGAAGATGATATGAAGCGACTGTCAAACTTTATAGATAAATATAATGATAAAATAAATGGTATATCTGTAACTTTTGATATACATTCCCCATTTCATATAGCAACTCCTGTTTTTTGGGTGGATAGTGATGGGTGCAACCCTAAGCCCTTTACAATTATAAAAAAAGAAGATGTATTAAGTGGCAAATATAAAGCAAGTGTAAAAGAGTATGAATTACTTGCAAAAAATTATGTTATTAAACTATATGAAAATGGAAGATACGATTTAACCATATGGCCACCTCACTGTATAGCTGGTTCTTGTGGTTTTGGGATTTATAAAGAGCTTTATGATAGTTTAAATAATTATAGTAATAAAAATTATAATAAAATAGAGTATTTATTTAAAAACATAAACGCTTTTTCTGAGCAGTATTCCATTTTACGTTCTGATGTAAGCTTGGTGGAAGAAGAAAATGCTCTTATAAAATCATCATTAATACGTATGATTAATAATAGTGATATAATATTTATATCAGGGGAAGCCTTAAGCCATTGTGTTGCAAACTCTATTTTAGATATTTCCTATTATATATCAAGAGATTTAAGTAAATTTGTATTACTTAAAGATACATGTAGTAATGTATGTGGCTTTGAACATTTAGGAGAATCTTTTCTAAAAAAAGCACAGTCTTTTGGTATGAAAGTAAGCACAACTTTAGAGTGTGGAGTATATTTTAATGAATAGTTTTGAAAATAAGTTATTAAATACGCCTTTAAAAGATATATTTTTACAATCAAAAGTGTTTG